>NZ_JBNZCE010000017.1:505853-667542 GCF_050589265.1 Actinoplanes sp. G11-F43 | reverse complement strand
CGGGGGCCCGCCCCTCACGTGTTCCGGCGCGGCCCACCCGCCACCGCCTACCGTCCGGGCATGCAGCGACGACCGCCCGCGCCACGGGGCCTGACCACCCGGGCCACCCTCGCCGCGATCCTGTTCGCGATCGCGGTGGTGCCCGGATGGACCCTCGGCGATCTGGCCGAACGCGCCTCCGGATGGCCGGTGCTGGACTGGCTGATCACCTGCGGATGGTCCGGGCTGGCGGTGGCGTGGGCCGCGCCGTGGGGCTCCTACCGGCGGATCGACGGCTGGCTCGGCGCGGTGCCGGTCTACGGCTGGTATCTGGCCGGGATCCTCGCCTGGCGGCTGGCACTGCTGCCGTTCCGGGATTGGGAACCCCGCCCCGACGAGTCGTGGCGGGCCCGCTGGCTCACCGGAGACCACGTCGGATACTGGCGGGCCGATCCGCCGGTCCGCCGGCCGGTCACAGCCGGGACGCGCCCAGCAGCCGGTCGCCGGACCAGGTGAGCAGCCAGCCCTCGCCCTTCGGCGTCTTGAACGGGTGATGATCGTCCACCCCGTGCAGTGCCGCCAGCAGGTGCGGCATCAGCTTGCCCTGACTGCACACCACCACCCGCTCCCGGGAGCGCAGCTCGGCCAGCCGGGCCAGCGCCGCCGCCACCCGGGCCGGCACCTGCTCCGGATCCTCCGGCTCGGCGAACGCGCCGTCACTGACGATCGACCGGTCGCCGATCGCGGCTGCCAGCGGCTCCAGGGTCTGCGTGCAGCGCAGCGGGGTGCCGGCCACCAGCCGGCGCGGCCGCAGCGGGGTGAGCAGCGCGGCGAACCGGTCCGCCTGCTTCGCGCCGACCGGATCGATCGGCCGCAGCTCGTCCCGGCCGGCCCACTTCTTCCGCTCCCCGGCACGGGCGTGCCGGACCAGCGCGATCGTCGCGGTCACCGGGGGCTGCGACGCGGCCTCCGTCAGGACGGCCCGCTCATCGTCGTACGTCAACCGGGCCACCGCCTCGTCCACCGGCAGCCACACCCGCTCGTCGACCTCGGCGGTGTCCCGCACCGGGCCGTCGCCGGCGACCGCCATCAGCCAGTACGCCACCGACTTCGGCCGGCCGTCCGGCAGCGTGTAGTCGCAGTCGGGCAGCCGCTGCAGGGGGATCCCGGCGAACCCGGTCTCCTCCTCGACCTCCCGCACCGCCGCGAGCAGCGGCTCCTCGTCCCTGCGGAGCTTGCCCTTGGGCAGGCTCCAGTCGTCGTATCGGGGCCGGTGCACCAGGCACACCTCGGCCCGCTCACCGGACCGGCGGAGGAGAAGCCCGCCGGCCGCGCGTTCCACACTCGTCACTTTTTCCCAATGATCCGCCGGAGCATGGCCGCCTGCAGGTGGACCTGTGGGCGGCCGGGGTTGCCCTGGTTACGGTGCCAGATGCCGTCGCCGTCCAGATCCCAGCCCTCGGTGTGGTCACCCATGGACAGCTCCAGCACGTGCCGCAGCTCCTCGCGGGCCGACGTCAGGGTCACCTTGACGAGTGCCTCCACCCGCCGGTCCAGGTTGCGGTGCATCAGGTCGGCGGAGCCCATCCAGTACTCCGCGTCCGGGCCGGGACCGAACCGGAACACCCGGGAGTGCTCCAGGAACCGGCCGACGATCGAGCGGACCCGGATGTTCTCCGACAGGCCGGGCACACCGGGGCGCAGCGCGCACATCCCGCGGATGATCAGGTCCACCTTGACGCCGTCCTGCGAGGCCCGGTACAGCGCGTCGATGGTCTTCTCGTCGACCAGCGAGTTCACCTTGAACTGGACCAGCGCCTCGCCGCCCTCGCGGGCGATCCGGGCCTGCTCGTCGACCCGTTCCAGCAGACCCTTGCGGACGCCGTGCGGCGCCACCAGCAACCGGCGGTACGTGGTCTGCCGGCTGTATCCGGTCAGGACGTTGAACAGGTCGGTGACGTCGGCCCCCACCTCGGGGTCGGCGGTCAGCATGCCGAAGTCCTCGTAGAGCCGCGCCGTCTTCGGGTGGTAGTTGCCGGTCCCGATGTGGCAGTAGCGCCGGATCTGGTTGCCCTCCTGGCGTACCACCAGGGAGGTCTTGCAGTGGGTCTTGAGACCGACCAGGCCGTAGACCACGTGGCAGCCGGCCCGCTCCAGGGTCCGCGCCCAGGCGATGTTGGCCACCTCGTCGAACCGGGCCTTCACCTCGACCAGCACCACCACCTGCTTGCCGGCCGCCGCCGCGTCGACCAGCGCGTCCACGATCGGCGAGTCACCCGACGTCCGGTACAGCGTCTGCTTGATCGCCAGCACGTTGGGGTCGGCGGCGGCCTGCTCGATGAACCGCTGCACGCTGGTGGAGAACGAGTGGTACGGGTGGTGCACCAGGATGTCCGACTCGCGCAGCCGGTTGAAGACGCTGCGCGGCACCTCGCCGTCGGCCAGGTGGGTGTGGGTGGCCGGGACGAACGGGCGGTCCTTCAGATCGTCGCGGTCACACTCGCCGAAGACCTGCCAGAGTGCCGACAGGTCGAGCAGGCCGGGCACCCGGAGCACGTCCTGACTGTCCATGTCGAGCTCGCGGACCAGCAGGTCGAGCACGTGGTCGCTGATCGAGGCGGCCACCTCCAGGCGCACCGGCGGGCCGAACCGGCGCTGCGCCAGCTCCCGCTCCAGGGCCTGCAGCAGGTCCTCGTCGCGGTCCTCGTCGACCTCCAGCTCGGCGTTGCGGGTCACCCGGAACAGGTGCCACTCCAGGATCTGCATGCCCGGGAAGAGCTGGCTCAGGTGGACCGCGATCAGCTCCTCGACCGGCAGGAACCGCACCCCGCGGCTGTCGTTCTGCACGGTCACGAAGCGGGGCACGTTGTTCGGCACCTTGACCCGGGCGAACAGCTCCGGCGAGTCGTCACCGGGGTAGCGCAGGGCGACCGCGAGGTTCAGCGAACGGCTGGAGATGTACGGGAAAGGGTGTGCCGGGTCCACCGCGAGCGGGGTCAGCACCGGGAACACCTGCTCCCGGAAGAAGGTGCGCAGCCGGCCCTGCTCGGCGGCGTTCAGCTCCTTCCACGACACCAGTTCGATGCTCTCCGCCGCCAGTTTCGGCCGCACCTCGTCGGAGAAGCAGGCCGCGTGCCGGGTGACCAGGTCGGTGGTCCGCTCGGTGATCATCTCGATCTGGTGGCGCAGCGGGGACCGGTCGCCGCCACGCATCGGCAGGCCGGCGCTCAGCCGCCGCTTCAGCCCGGCCACCCGGACCATGTAGAACTCGTCCAGGTTGCTCGCGAAGATCGCCAGGAATTTGGCCCGCTCCAGCAGCGGGGTGCCCGGGTCCTCGGCCAGGGCCAGCACCCGCGCGTTGAAGTCGAGCCAGGACAGCTCCCGGTTGAAGAACCGGTCCTCCGGCATCAGATAGCCGGGCCCGGTGTCGCCCTCGTCCTCGTCGTCGTCATCATCGTCGTCATCGGAGTCGGCATCGGCCAGGCCGGCCACCATCTCACCGGCCGTGACCTCGAAGGCCTCACGCTCGGTCAGCACCGGCTCTTCCGGCGCGGGCAGCGCCTCGATCGGCTGCGCCAGCACCTCCTCCGCCCGGTCCGAACTGTCTTCCGGAAGCTCCGGCCTGGGAAGGAAGCGGCCGTTGGGGCCGCGCCGGCGGGGCTCGGGGGTCCGGGGCGGAGTCTGCATGCGTCCATCATCGCCGTTTCCGGAGAAACGTGAAACGAACTACCGGATGATCACATCAAGCCACTCCGGGAATTACCACCCGCCAAACCACACCAGTCCCGTCCGACTCGACCGTCACCCGCTGGCCCAGCCGGAGAAGCCGCAGGCCGGAGCGGTTGAAGGCGTCGGCGCCGAAGGTGAGCGGGGTGCCGTCATCGAGCAGCAGCGAACCGCTGCGGGTTTCCGGGTCGAAAGTCGCGATCGTGCCCTGCATGACAGATCACGCTACCGGTGTCGCGGGCGTCACGCGGCCGGGGCACACTCCGGGGCCAACCCGAGGTCACGCAACAGGCCACAGGTCCGCCACCCGGCACCCAGCGTGAGGACCGCGTCGAGGTCGGCGGCGGTGTCCACATCCTGCCGCAGACCCGGCCAGCCACCGCCCAGAGCCACCGCGCCGGAGCCGGCGTGCGCCGCCGCCGACGGCCCGCCGAACCGCGGATCGAGCGGCCGGCCGGCCGGGGCGGCCAGCAGCACCGTGCCGATCCCGGCGGCGTCCGGCACGAAAGCACGGCCGGTCACCCGGGCCAGCACGTCGTCCAGCTCCTCCGGGCGCAGCGCCGGCAGGTCACCGGCGAGCACCACCCGGTGCGCGGACAGGCCGGCCGCCTCGTCCGCGCCGAACCGCATCGCCGCGTTCAGCCCGCCACCCGGATCCGGCACCACCCGGGCGCCCAGCTCCCGCACCGCCCCGCCGACCTGCGGGTCGTCGGTCACCACCAGCAGCCCGGACACCGCTCCGGCGGCCAGCACCGCGGCCGCGGTGTCCCGCACCATCGCCAGGGCCAGCTCCGGATGACGGTCGGCGGGCACGGCGCCGCGCAACCGCGTCTTCGCCGCCCCGAGCCGCTTCACCGGAATGATCGCCGTCCACTCACGCACCCGACCATCCTGCCTGAGTGATCCGGGAAGCCGGGGCCCCGGCTTCCGTGATTCACGAGACCCCTAGCTGGTCCCGTGCGGGGTGAGAGGGCATGATTTCGTCGCAGGTGAACAAGGGGAGGCGTCGTGGCAAAGCTCAGGCTCGGCTTATGGCAGCGCGTCGCGGTGATGCTGGTGGTCCCGGTCACCACCCTCCTGACCCGGCGGACCTGGCTGCGGATGGACGACATCCCGGCCACCGGACCGGTGATCCTGGTCCCCAACCACGTGTCGCACTTCGACCCGCTGGTGGTCGCGCACTACATCTACCGTTCCGGCCGGTGGCCGAGGTTCCTCGGCAAATCCAGCGTGTGGAAGGTCCCGATCATCGGCTTCCTGCTGATCAAGACCCGGCAGATCCCGGTCGAACGCGGCAGTGTGGAGGCGGTGAAGTCGCTGGACACCCTGGTCACCGCGCTGCGTGAGGGCGGTGCCGTGGTGGTCTACCCGGAGGGCACCACCACCCGCAGCCCCGACCTGTGGCCGATGCACGGCAAGACCGGCGCGGCCCGGCTGGCACTGCTCACCGGGGCGCCGGTGGTGCCGATCGCCAACTGGGGAGCCCAGGCGATCTTCGACCCGCGTACCAACCGGCTGAGACTGCGCCGCACCGACGTGACGGTGACCACCGGGCGGCCGGTCGACCTGAGCCGCTGGGCCGGCGCCGCGCCGACCCGTGAGGTGCTCGACGAGATGACCGAGGCGATCATGCTGGACGTCCGGGACCTGTTGAGCGAGATCCGCGACGGCGAACCGCCGCCGCTCTACGACCGGCCCGTACACCGGGCCATTACCTCGGAGGAAGCGCCATGAGGGCGTCCGTCATCGGTTCCGGAGCCTGGGGCACCGCGTTCGCCAAGGTGCTCGGCGACGCCGGGTCGGACGTGACCATGTGGGCGCGGCGGGAGGCGGTCGCCACCGAGATCCGCGAGCGGCACGGCAACGAGGGATCACTTCCCGGTGTACGCCTGGCGGAGAGCGTCACCGGCACCACCGATCTGGCCGAGGCGGTCGACGGGGCCGAACTGATCGCGATCGCCGTCCCGTCCCAGACGCTGCGCGGCAACCTCGCCGACTGGGCCGGGCTCTTCCCCGCCGACGCCACCATCGTCTCCCTGATGAAGGGCATCGAACTCGGCACCCTCAAACGGATGAGCGAGGTGATCGTCGAGACCGCGGGTGTCGCCCCGGACCGGGTGGTGGTCGTCTCCGGCCCCAACCTGGCCCCGGAGATCGCCGCCGAGCAACCCACCACCACGGTGGTGGCGTGCTCCGACGAGGCCCGCGCCAAGCAGGTCCAGCACGCGCTCGCCACACCCTGGTTCCGGCCCTACACCAGCGACGACGTGATCGGCTGCGAGCTCGGCGGGGCCTGCAAGAACGTGATCGCCCTGGCGTACGGGATGGCCGTCGCCCTGGGCCTCGGCGACAACACCCGGGCCTCGCTGATCACCCGCGGGCTGGCCGAGACCGCCCGCCTGGGCGTGGCACTCGGTGCCGACCCGCTCACCTTCGCCGGCCTGGCCGGTCTCGGCGACCTGGTCGCCTCCTGCTCGTCGCCGCTGGCCCGCAACCGCACCTTCGGTGAGCACCTGGGCCGCGGCGAGTCCCTGGAACAGGCGCAGATCGCCACCCGGCAGACCGCCGAAGGGGTCAAGAGCTGCCTGTCCATCCGCGACCTGGCCCGCGCGAACGGTGTCGAGATGCCGATCGTCGAGCAGGTCGAGCGCGTGTGCCACGAAGGGGTGGACCCGCGGGTCGCGGTCAAGCTGTTGATGACACGGGACATGAAACCCGAGTAAGAGGTACGCATCATGAGCTACTCCGACGGCACCCGGTCGGTGCACGCCGGCCTGCCCGCACCCGAGGTCGGCGAGCCGTTCCTGCCGGGGCCGGTGTTCGCCGCGCCCTACCACCTGGACCCGGTCACCGGGCCGGGCGAGAACGGGTACGCGCGCACCGAGCACCCCACCCGGCAGCGCCTGGAGGCGGCGATCGGCGCCCTGGAGGGCGGCCCCACCCTGGTCTTCTCCAGCGGGCAGGCGGCGATCACCGCGCTGCTGCTCGCGGTGCTGCGGTCCGGCGACACGGTGGCGATCCCCGCGGACGGATATTTCACCGTACGGGCGTTCGCCGACGGCTTCCTGAAGGACCTCGGCGTGACCACCGTCCTGGTGCCCACCGCCGGACCGTACCCGGACCTCACCGGGGTCCGCCTGGTGCTGCTGGAGACCCCGGCCAACCCCGGCCTGGACGTGTGCGACGTGCGGGCGGTGTCCGCGCTGGCGCACGCGGCCGGGGCACTCGTCGCGGTGGACAACACCACACCCACCCCGCTCGGGCAGAACCCGCTCGCCCTCGGCGCCGACCTGGTGGTGGCGTCCGGGACCAAGGCGCTGACCGGGCACTCCGACGTCCTTCTCGGGTACGTGTCGGCGAGCGACCCGGAGGTGCTGGCCCGGGTCGAGACGTGGCGCAAGCAGACCGGCGCGGTGCCGGGGGCGTTCGACGCGTGGCTGGCACACCGGTCCATCGCCACCCTGGACCTGCGGCTGGCCCGGCAGACCGCGAACGCGGCGGCGGTCGCCGAGCTGCTGCTGTCCCGGCCGGACGTGACCGGGGTGCGCTGGCCGGGGCTGCCGTCCGACCCGTCGTACGCGGTGGCGTCCGCGCAGATGCGCCGGATCCCCGGGATCGTCTCGTTCGACCTGGGCACCGCCGAGCGGGTGGGCCGGTTCCTGGAGGCGGCCTCGCTGGTGTTCGCGGCCACCTCGTTCGGTGGTGTGCACACCACCGCGGACCGGCGGGCCCAGTGGGGTGACGACACCTCGCCGGGGTTCGTCCGGTTCTCCTGCGGGATCGAGGACACCGCCGACCTGATCGCCGACGTCACCGCGGCGCTGGACGCGGCATGAGCGAGCCGACCTCCGCATGCCGGCGCCTCCGCCGCGATCCGGCTTCCGCATGCCGGCACCTCCGCCGCGATCCGACCTCCGCATGCCGGCACCTCCGCCGCGATCCGGCTTCCGCATGCCGGCACCTCCGCCGTGCTCCGGTGTCGGCATGACCGCGTGGAGCAGCTTCGACGGGGAGCAGGTGGCGGCGCTCACCCAGGGCGAGAGCTTCTTCGCCGACCCGGGGGAGCGGGACTGCCCGGCCTGCGGACGGCGGCGGCTGCGGGCCTACTTCACCACGCCGGCGAACGCCAAGCGGCCCACCCTGGTCAGCTATGTGTGGTGCGGGGGCTGCGACAAGTTCGTCGGGACCCGGGCCCGGCACCCGGAAGGGCTGATCTTCTCCGACCCGCTGGCCACCCTGAGCGTGACGGAACGGCGTGAGCTGGAGCGCAGCCTCACCGGGTTCCTCGCCCATCTGGACTCGTTGTGGGACTCGGGAGCGCTGCCGCAGACGTTCACCACCGAACGGTGACCACCGCTCATCACCCGGCGGCGGCGTAGCGGTCCGGTGGGCCGCCCACGTCGCCGGGACGGGACGGGACGTCCTGGATTCGGCGGGGGCGTCCCGGAGCGTACGTGCGGATCGTGAATTTGATCTTTGAATCAGCCGTGCGTGGCCACGAAATCGTGCAACCAGTCCGGGGCGATGTCGGCATCCGGATCGCCGGTGCGGCGCAGCGCCTCGCCCGGCCGGATGCCCAGCAGCGCCAGGGTCATCGTGGCCAGCAGGGTGGACCGGCCGTTGTCGGCGGCCGACTGGGTCACCACGAACCGTCCGGCGCGGACCTCCCGGGCCAGCCGGATCGCCAGTGCCACCACCTGGTTCGCCTCCTGCGGGGCCTCCTGCGCCGACCGGGCCCGCGCCGGGAAGGTCACCACCTCGATGCCCGCGGTGTCCGGTCCGGGCGCCGCGCACGACACCAGCACCTGCACGCCGGCCCGGGCCAGAGCGACCAGTTCCGGCGGAGACCAGGGCTCGTCCGCCGGATGCGCCATCGTCGCCAACTGCCCTGGTCCCGGGCCGGCGATCACGTGGAGTGCTGGAGCCATTGACGCTTCGTCCTCCCTGCCTTGCACATCGGTTATGGTCGCCGCCACGAATCCCATATTTGGCTTACGCAGAGTAGGGTCACCCCCGGCATGACCGCTAGCTGGAAGGCGCAGAGAAGAGTGACCTCCCCCCGCAAGACCCGCGTCGCGATCGTGTTCGGCGGTCGCAGCACTGAGCACGCCATTTCCTGCGTCAGCGCCGGTGCGATCCTGGGTGCCCTGGACCCGGATCAGTACGAGGTCGTGCCCGTCGGAATCACCCGGGCGGGGCGCTGGGTACTGACCTCGGCCGACTCCTCCACCCTCGCCATCAGCGAGCGGACCCTGCCGGAGATCACCGCAGCCTCCGGCAACGCCGTGGTGCTCGCCGCCGACCCCACCGCCACCGAGTTGATCGTGCGCGACCCGGCCGAGGGCATGTCCGAGCTGGCCGGTGTGGACGTGGTGTTCCCGGTGCTGCACGGCGCCTACGGCGAGGACGGCACCATCCAGGGGATGCTGGAGATGGCCGGGATTCCGTACGTGGGGGCCAACGTGTTCGCCTCCGCGGCGGCCATGGACAAGGAGTTCACCAAGAAGCTCGCGGCCGCCGAGGGCATCCCGGTCGGGCCGTACGCGGTGCTCCGCGCCGGCACCTCACTGTCCGAGGCCGACAAGGAGCGGCTCGGCCTGCCGGTCTTCGTCAAGCCGTCCCGGGCCGGATCGTCCACCGGCATCACCAAGGTCACCGATTGGGCCGACCTGGACGCGGCCATCGCCACCGCCCGCGAGATCGACCCGAAGGTGCTGGTCGAGGCCGGCATCGTGGGCCGGGAGATCGAGTGCGGCGTGCTGGAGGGGGAGAACGGCGGAGCGCCCGAGGCGTCGCTGCTCGCCGAGATCCACATGGACGACGCGGACTGGTACGACTTTGAGACGAAGTACCTGGTAGGCAGCCGGTACACGATTCCGGCCGGCCTCTCCGACACCCTGTCGAAGCAGGTCCGGGAGTACGCCCTGCGCACCTTCACCGCCCTCGACTGCGCCGGACTGGCCCGTGTCGACTTCTTCGTCACCGAGGCCGGCGAGATCTACCTCAACGAGATCAACACGATGCCGGGAATGACCCCGACCTCGATGTTCCCGCAGATGTGGGCGGCCACCGGACTGGAGTACCCGAAGGTGGTGGACCGGCTGATCCGCACCGCCGTGCAGCGCGGCACCGGCCTGCACTGAGGATCACTCACACCCGGACGGCATGGTGCCGATCTCCTTCGACTTGACCGTCTTCACGATCGTGTCGGAGAACTCGTTGGCCCACTGCGCCGGGTTCTCGTAGGACCCCGGCACGGTCACCCGCACCGCGACCTCACGGTCCATCGTGGTGATGGTGGACGTGCCGGAGCCGGGGGCGGCGTACCAGCAGACGTTGTTCATGATCAGGAGCTCGGTGTCCATCGGGACACAGCCCGGGGTCGAGTCGTTCGGCACCTTGCAGGTCTCCGGCTGCGGGACACCACAGGACACCGTGATCGCGGGCTCGCCGTACGCCGCGTTCTGCTCCGGGCCGGCGCTCACCGGACGGCCCGGCAGATCGCGGATCGCGGCCGGGAGCTGCGAGGTGACCGCCAGGCAGACGGTGGAGGCGCGCTCGTCCAGTTCGGGCGCGTCCATCACCACCGGGGAGCTGGGGATGCTGACCGGGGCAGCCGATGTTTCATCCGACTTGTCGGGATTTATGGTGGCAAAGGCCAGGACGCCTACCAGGACCGTCACCGGCACCGCCACCGCGGTCGCCCACAGCGCGGCGATCCGCTTCGTCCGGTCTTCCGTCGGTACGGTCTTCGGGGCGTCGGTGTCCACCATGTCAGAGGTTTACCACGGAGCAGGTCAGCGTCCGCGTGATGCCCGGTACGTACTGGACCTTGCTCACAATCAGGCCGCCCAGCTCGTCCACGGTGTGCGCCTCGGTCAACACCACCACGTCGTACGGCCCGGTCACCGCGTCGACCCGCACCACCCCCGGTATCTTCTCGATCGCGGCGGCCACGTCACGGGCCTTACCGACCTCCGTTTGAATGAGGATGTATGCCTGGACCACGATCGACTCCAATCCGCCACCGCCGGTGATCCCTGGTCGTGAAACTACCGTACGAAGCGGCCCGGCAGCGGGTCGCCACCATCGAAGGGCTTGGACGTGAGCATCGCAGAGGCCGGTGAATTCGGGCTGATCGGCCGAATCGTCTCCCGGCTGGGCCAGGGAGAGGCCACCCTGATCGGCCCCGGCGACGACGCCGCCGTCATCCGCGCCACCGACCGGCGGGTGGTCGCCTCCACCGACGTCCTCGTCGAAGGCCGGCACTTCCGGCGCGACTGGTGCGGCCCCGAGGACATCGGGCACCGGGCCGCCGCCGCCAACCTCGCCGACATCGCCGCCATGGGCGCCGTCCCCACCGCCCTGCTCGTCGCCCTCTGCGTGCCCACCGGGCTCGACATCGGCTGGGCCGAAGGACTCGCCGACGGCCTCAGCGCCGAAGCCGGCCTGGTCGGCGCCTCCGTCGTCGGCGGCGACACCTCCGCCAGCCCCACCCTCACCATCGCCGTCACCGCCCTCGGCGACCTGCGCGGCGCCGACCCGGTCCGCCGCGACGGCGCACGACCCGGGGACGTCGTGGCTCTCTGCGGGCGGATCGGTCACGCGGCCGCCGGGCTCACCGTTCTCTCCCGCGGATTCCGTACGCCGAAACTACTCGTCGACGCCTACCGCCGCCCGTCCGTGCCGTACGATGCGGGCCCGCAAGCCGCCCGCCTCGGCGCCACCGCGATGATCGACGTCTCGGACGGCCTTCTCCAGGACATCGGCCACATCGCCACCGCCAGCCGGGTCGGCATCGACGTCCGGCGGGACGCCTTCGACCTGCCCGCCCAGATGCGCGACGCGGCCAACGCCCTCGGCGTCGACCCGTACCTGTGGCTGCTCTCCGGCGGCGACGACCACCCGCTGGCGGCGACCTTCCCACCCGACGTGACACTCCCGCCCGAGTGGCGCCCGATCGGCGTCGTCCAGGATGCCGGCGGCGTCACCGTCGACGGCAAACCGTGGACCGGCGGCCTGGGCTGGGACCACTTCCGCTGACATCGCCTCCGCCTCGTAGTCTTGCCACGTGCAGGACATCAAGATCAAATCCGTGGGGTACGACGAACCGGCGGTCCAGCTGCTCCGTGCCGAGAACATGCGCGACCTCTCCGAACGCTACGGCGGCACCGGTGACGACACCCCACTGGCGGCGAGCGACTTCCTCCCGCCCCACGGCGACTTCCTGGTGGCCGTCGACGGCGACACGCTGATCGCCAGCGCCGGTTGGCGCCGCCACGGCGACGACGCCGAACTCAAGCGGATGTTCACCACGCCGGCCGCCCGGGGCCGTGGCCTGGCCCGCCGCATGCTCGCGGCCGTCGAGGACTCGGCGCGCTCGGCCGGCTGCCGGCGCCTGATCCTGGAGACCGGAGACAAACAGCCAGAGGCGATCGCCCTGTACGAGTCAGCCGGCTACACCCGGATCACCGACTTCGGCTACTACGCGGGCCACGAGGGCGTCCTCTCCTACGCCAAGCCCCTCTAACAGCGCCCGCTCGTCCCGCATCCCCCACCCGGCGTCGGGGCGTCTCGCATCCGGCATCCCCACCCAGCGCCATGCGTCTCGCATCCGCGTCGGGCGTCGGCTGTCTCGCATCCGGTGTCTCGCATCCGCGTCGGGCGTCTCGCATCCGGTGTCTCGCATCCGCGTCGGGTGTCTTGCATCCGGTGTCTCGCATCCGCGTCGGGTGTCTCGCATCCGGTGTCTCGTACCCGTGTCGGGCATCGGGCGTTCGCATCCGGCATCCGGTGTCTCGTATCCGCATCCGCATCCGCATTCAGCGTCGGCGGGGTCGGCCTCACGCCCTCGTGATCTTGGTCGATCCTCCGCCGTTTGAGTCCTTCTCTCCACCACTGGCCCGCTCGCGCCCGGTCTTCTGCACAGGCCTGCCCGTCCGGGGCGACCTTTGCCCACTCGGCCGTTCAAATTGGTCGTTTTGCCGATTTGCGTCGCGAAGATATGCTATTTAAGGCTATCTTTGCGAGTTTACTGCCGTTTGGAGTCTTCCTCTGGTTTGCTGGCCCGTCCGCGGTCAATTCCCCCGTGCGAGCGTCCGCCTTCCCGCCCCACCCTGGACGATCTTGGCGGATTTACCACCGTTTTGAGCCCTCTTCTCAGCTGCTGGCCCGATCGCGGTCGATTCCTAGCGCGAGTGTCCGCCTTCCAACCCCACCCAGGTTGATCTTGGCGGATTTGCCACTGTTTCCGGTGGTAAATCCTCCAAGATTTCTGCTGAGCGGGTCGCTCGCTCGAGGGCTTGACCGGAAGTGATCAGGCGGTCGAGAACAGGACTCAATCCGGTGGTAAATCCGCCAAGATCGGCCAGCGTGGGGCCGGAAAGACGGCCACACGCGCGGGGAATTGACGCTGGCGGGCCGGCGGCCAAGACAACGACTCGAAACTTGAGCTCAATCGGTGGTAAACCCTCCAAGATCGCGGCTGGTGGGGCGAGAGGGCGGTTGTGAGCGAGTCGGAAGCTAGGAACAAGACCTTTCTGGTGGTGAATCCACCAGTTCCGCGGGGTTGCCGACTGTTCTCTCAGTGGAGATCTTCGGTGATTCTTGGTGCGAACCTTCTGGTGGTACGAGGCGTCAGTGGTGTGCGAGGGCTGCTCTCAACTGGGCAATGACCTCGTCGGGGCGGTGGTGTAGGGCCCAGGCGGGGAAGCGGAGTACCCGATCGCCGGGGATCCACAGCTCGTTCTGTCGGCTCATGTCGGCCCACCATTGCTCGACGTCGGTGTGATGGCCGCCGTCGATCTCCACGTGTAGGGCGTGATCCTCGAAATAGGCGTCCAAGTAGTTGGTCCGGCCTCGACCGCCGCGTCGCTCTCTCTGGAGGACGGGTGTGGGGAGGCGGGCTCGCCGGCACAGATGGAGGAAGTCGGCCTCGGCTGTCGAATGGACGCCTCCCGCCGACCAGGTGACCGCCTCGGTGATCAGGGCGTGCCGGCGGGCCCGCCGCATCCTCGCCAGGACCGGCTGGATGTCGTCGGCGGACACCAGCCGCTGCTGGAATCCGGCGGCGATGACCGCCCAGGCCCGCCGGTCGGACGAAGCCCACTGGGCCGCGTCGACGAGTGATCGGGCCGGCATGGTGCCGGGTGGCCGTCCCATCAGGTGAAGGTCACTGTCCGGAAGGGTCGTGGTCCGGTGAACGACGACACCGGGTGGTGGATTGTCCGGTTTTCGATGAGCTGGGAGAAGGATGTCGATCCGGTTGCCGGGTGACTCCCGAGGGCCTCGGTGATCTCGGGGGCCCCGGAAGCCGAGCGTCTCCAGCGCGGAGAGCCCTCCGAGCAGACCGCGGGTGGCGAGGACGGCGATCCATCGGCGGGCCGGGTGTTCGATCGGGCCGGTGTGGGTGACGTAGACGCCCTGATGAGCCGATCGCCACCGGCCGGAGGACAGCTTGCGCTCGACGGTGCGAGCGGTCAGATGGCACAACGCCTGGCGCCGGGTGAGGATGCCGGCTTGCGCGGTCGCCAGTTCCATCAGAGGGGAGTCAGCGTCGGAGGGGGCCACCGGAACGATGCTGCCGAGATACCCGCGGCGAGGCGACCGGTTTCCCGGCGCCCTGTGGATAAGTGTCGCTGTCCACAGGGTGGACCGCAGACAAGGTGGGCAAGGCCGTCAAGGTGGCCGAGTCGCCCGGCGGTCGGCGCGGCAAGGTGGGCGGACGGCGAAGGCGGGCGGAGGGCCAAGGTGGGCGGAGGGCCAAGGCGGGCGGCAAGATGAGCGTTCAGCGTAGAGCCGTCCGCGAAGTGCGCCGGCCGGAGAGCGAAGCGGGCAGACAGGCCGGCGGGCAGGGTGATCCACGGCGAGGCGCCCGGCATGTCCAGGGCGGGTTTGACGCCGGGCGGCCGGCAGACCTGAGCCAGGTTGTCACCCGAAGAGGGGGCGACCGGCGGATGGTGGCAGCGGGGGTGGAGGGCGGGAATGACGAACAGCCGCCGGACCCGAAGGTACGGCGGCTGCTCGAAAAGCCTCAGAAGGCCAGGTCAGGCGCGGACGACCTTGCCCGCCTTGATGCACGAGGTGCAGACCTTGAGCTTCTTGGTGGTCCCGCCACCGGCCGGGGTGCGCACCGACTGGATGTTCGGGTTCCAGCGGCGGTTGGTCCGCCGGTGCGAGTGGGACACGTTGTGGCCGAAGCCCGGTCCCTTGCCACAGACGTCGCACACGCTAGCCACGGGATACTCCTGGGTTTGATACGAAACTGAAGGCGCCCAGGGCAAAACAGTCTCACCCAGGCAACCCGGCAAGGTTACCCGATCCCCGGGGCCTACAGCCAATCGCCCCCGGTCAGGGTGCGGGACCCGGCGTTTGTCGGGGGTGGTTAGTACGATTTTCGCGTGCTGGAGACCCTCGATGCCGCCGCCGTACACCGCTGGTGTGACGGTGGTCTCGAGGCGCTGCGGGCCCATCAGCGGGAGATCGACGAGCTGAACGTCTACCCGGTTCCGGACGGCGACACCGGCACCAATCTGGTGCTGACCCTGACCGCGGCGCGGGAGGCGCTGGCGGCCACGACGGGGGAGCCGGGGCCGGGTGTCCCGATGCGCCGGATGGCCCGGGGGGCGTTGCTGGGGGCGCGTGGCAACTCCGGGGTGATCGTCTCGCAGATCCTGCGGGGGATGGCCGACTCGTTCGCGGCGGCGGTGGCGGTGCGCGGGGGTGAGCTGGCCCGCGCGTTGCGCACGGCGACGGATGCGGCGTACGCGGCGGTGGCCCGCCCGGTGGAGGGCACGGTGCTGTCGGTGGTGGCGGCGGCTGCCGAGGCGGCGGGGCGGATCGGTTCGGACAGTCTGGTGGTGGTGGCGCGGGAGGCGGCGCGGGCGGCCGCGGAGGCGCTGGCCCGGACTCCGCAGCAGTTGGAGGTGCTGGCCCGGGCGGGGGTGGTGGATGCCGGTGGCCGTGGGCTCTGTCTGCTGCTGGACGCGCTGGTGGAGGCGGTCGACGGCGAGGGCGAGCGGCCGGTGCGCCGGGAGCGTCACCACCATGTCGGGGAGCGGCGGGTGGGCGGGGACCGGCGTCGTGGTGAGACGCCGCTGGGCTATGAGGTGCAGTACCTCCTGGACGCCACCGAGCCCGCCGTGGACGGTCTGCGCGCGGCGCTGGCCGAGATCGGCGATTCGCTGGTGGTGGTGGGGACGGGCGAGGGTGATCCCCCGACGTGGAACGTTCATGTGCACGTGGCGGAGATCGGCCCGGCGATCGAGGCGGGGGTGGCGGCCGGCCGGCCGTACCGGATCAGTGTGGTGCCGCTGACCGATCGCGGGCCGGGGGGTGACCGCCGGGGTGCCGTGGTGGCCGCCGCCGGTGACGGGCTGACGGCGTTGTTCGAGGCGGAGGGCGCCGTGGTGGTGGACCGGAATCCGTCGACGGCGGAGATGCTGGCGGCGGTGGCGGCGACCGGCGCGCGGTCGGTGGTGTTGCTGCCGAACGATCCGAACACGCACGCGGTGGCGAAGGAGGCGGCCAAGGAGGCGACGCGGGAGGGGCTGCGGGTGAGTGTGGTCCCGACGCGTTCTCCGGTGCAGGCGCTGGCCGCGCTGGCGGTGCGGGACGAGCAGCGCCCGTTCGCCGACGACGTGATCGCGATGGCGGAGTCGGCCGGGGCCTGCCGGTACGGCGAGGTCTGTACCGCTCAGCGGGACGCGTTCACGGTGGCCGGCCAGTGCCGTGCCGGTGACCTGCTGGGTCTGGTGGACGGCGAGGTGCACGTGATCGGCGGTGATCTGGCCGAGGTGAGCCGGCTGTTGCTGGACCGGATGCTGGGCGGTGGCGGCGAGCTGGTGACGCTGGTGCTGGGCGCGGACGCCCCGCCGGGTTTCGAGGAGGAGCTGCGCGGCCATGTGCACCGCACCTGGCCGTTCATCGAGTTGCAGTGTTACGCGGGCGGTCAGCCCCGTTACCACCTGCTGGCAGGAGTCGAATGACCACGACCGACACCCCGTTGACGAAGGTGCTGGGAGCGAAGACCGCCAAGGCGTTGGCGGAGCATCTGGATCTGCACACGGCGGGTGACCTGATCTATCACTTCCCGCGGCGGTACGACGAGCGCGGCGAGCACACCGATCTGCGCAGTCTGGAGGTGGATGAGCAGGTCACCGTGTTGGCGCAGGTGCAGGGGATGAGTGTGAAACCGATGCGCCAGCGCCGCGGCAACATGCTGGAGATCACCATCGGTGATGGTTCGGGCGCCACGTTGAGTTGCACGTTCTTCAACCAGGCGTGGCGTGAGCGGGAGTTGCGCAAGGGTGTCTGGGGGTTGTTCGCCGGCAAGGTGACCGAGTTCCGGGGTAAGCGGCAGTTGAACGGCCCGGCCTATCAGCTGCTCGACGCGGATGCGACCAGGGATGACGCGGCCGCCGAGATCGAGGAGTTCGCGGGTGCGCTGATCCCGGTGTATCCGGCGGCGCAGGCGGTGCCGACCTGGGTGATCGCCAAGTGTGTGCGCACGCTGCTGGACACGTTCGAGCCACCTGACGATCCGATGCCGGCCGAGGTGCGGGCGAAACGGAAGCTGGGCGGGATCGGGACCGCGTTGCGGGAGATCCACCGGCCCAGCTCGGAGGGCGCGCTCTTCGCGGCGAAACACCGGCTGAAGTGGGACGAGGCGTTCGCCGTACAGCTGACGCTGGTGCAACGCCGGGCGCGGGCGGCCGCGGCGCCCGGGACCGCCCGGCCGCGCGCGGACGCCGGGTTGCTCGCCCGGTTCGACGCGGCGCTGCCGTACGAGTTGACCGACGGTCAGCGGCAGGTGGGTGAGGAGATCGCGGCGGATCTGGCCCGGCCGCATCCGATGCACCGGCTGCTGCAGGGCGAGGTGGGGTCCGGCAAGACGCTGGTGTCGGTGCGGGCGATGCTGCAGGTGGTGGACGCGGGAGGGCAGGCGGCGTTGCTGGCGCCCACCGAGGTGCTGGCGACGCAGCACTTCCGGGGCATCAGCGCCCAACTGGGGGCGCTGGGCCGGGCCGGTGAGCTGGACGGCGATCCGGACGGCACTCGGCTGGCCCTGGTGACCGGCTCGCTGGGGGCGAAGGCCCGGCGTGCGGCGCTGGCCGAGGTCGCCGACGGGACCGCCGGCATCGTGGTGGGGACACACGCCTTGCTGTACGAGGGTGTCGACTTCCGCGATCTGGGCCTGGTGGTGGTGGACGAGCAGCACCGGTTCGGTGTCGAGCAGCGGGACGCGCTGCGGGCGAAGGCGGAGCGGCCGCCGCACGTGCTGGTGATGACGGCGACGCCGATTCCGCGGACGGTGGCGATGACCGTCTACGGCGACCTGGAGACGTCGGTGTTGTCGCAGCTGCCGCGGGGCCGTTCGCCGATCGCCTCGCACGTGGTTCCGGCGCTGGACAAACCGGCCTATCTGGATCGCGCCTGGGTGCGGATCAAGGAGGAGGTCAAGGCCGGCCATCAGGCGTACGTGGTGTGCCCCCGGATCGGGGAGGACGAGGAGACGCCGCCGAAGGACGGGGAGCCGGAGCGCCGTCCGCCGCTGGCGGTGACCGAGGTGCTGCCGCTGCTGCGCGACGACTATCTCAAGGGCCTGCGGATCGAGATGCTGCACGGCAAGATGCCCCCGGAGGACAAGGACGCGGTGATGCGCCGGTTCGCCGCCGGTGAGGTGGACGTGCTGGTGGCGACCACGGTGATCGAGGTGGGCGTGGACGTGCCGAACTCGACGGTGATGCTGATCCTGGACGCCGACCGGTTCGGGGTGTCCCAGTTGCACCAGTTGCGTGGCCGGGTGGGCCGGGGCGCGGCGCCGGGCATCTGCCTGCTGCACACCGAGGCGCAGGAGGGCTCGCCGGCCCGGGAGCGGCTGGACGCGGTGGCTTCGACCACCGACGGGTTCAAACTGTCCGAGATCGACCTGGAGCAGCGCCGGGAGGGTGACGTGCTGGGCGCGTCGCAGTCCGGCAAGCACTCGCATCTGCGGCTGTTGTCGCTGCTCAAGGACGAGAAACTGATCAAGGAGGCTCGGGCGGAGGCGTCCGAGCTGGTCGGCGACGACCCGGATCTCTCGCGCTATCCGGCGCTGGCGGCTTCGGTCGCGGCCCTGGTGGACGAGGACCGGGCTGAGTATCTGGAGAAGGGTTGATCTACCACATCTGCCCGCGCGAGGCGTGGGCCAAGGCGATCGAGACCGGGTCGTACGACGGGGACACCCTGGCCACCGACGGGTTCATCCACTGTTCGGCGCGCGACTGGGTGCACGTTCCGGCGACTCTGCGGTTCCGCGGCCGTACCGACCTGGTGCTGTTGGAGATCGACGACCGGGATCTGCCGGTGGTCTGGGAGGACGGGGTCCCGCCGGAGCCGGACGGCCGCCAGTTCCCGCACATCTACGGCGAGATGCCGACGGGCGCGGTGGTAGCCGTTTCCGACTATCCACCGCGCCCGGACGGTTCGTTCGCGCCTATCGGTTAGGCGTACTCATCAGGCGGTGAAGTTGATCTTCCGGCGGCGGGCCAGGAAGAAGAACACGCCACCCGCGACGAGCAGGAGGAAGGCACCACCGGCGACGCTGGCCGCGGCGGAACCGGTCAGCGGCAGCTCACCGTCGCCGCCACCCTCACCGGCGACCGGCGTGGTCGCGACCGGGCTGGTGCTGGTCGAGGCGGACGCCGAGGGGCTCTCCGAGGCCGGAGCCGACGGGGAGGCCGACGGGCTGGCCGGGGGCTCCTCGGACGGCGTGTTCGACGGGCTGGGCGACGGGCAGTCGGCCTTCTCGACCGGCACGGTCACCGGCTCGGTGCCGGTGATCTCCGGGTAGGAGACGGTGGCCGTGGTGGCCTCACCGGCGGGGAAGGTCACCGGCTCCGAGGTGCCCGGGGCGACGGTGACGGTCTTGGTCTCGGTGCCGTAGGTGACCTCGGACTTGGCCGGGGTGTTGCCCTCCGGGTTGGTCACCGTGACGGTGACGGTGGTGCAGTCGTTCTGGCCCACGGCGACCGGCACACAGGTCTCCGGACGGCTCCAGGTGTAGGTGAACTCCTTCATGCGCGGCTCGGTCACCTTGATGGTGCCGGCGCCGGCCGGGATCTTCACGGTCTCGCCCTGGCCGGCCGGGACCTTGACGGTCTTGTCGATGCCGTTGGCGGTCACCCGGAACGTGACGTCGAACTTGCTCAGCGCGCCGTTGTTGCTCAGCTGGAGGTCGACGGTGCCGTCACACAGGGCGACGGGCTGGACGGCCGGCTGCACACAGTCCTGCTTGCCACCGTTGAAGAAGCCCGCCGGGCCCTCGGAGCGGCCGCCCAGGCCGGTCTTCTCACCCAGCTTCTTGTCGCCGTAGCGCTTGTTGCCGTCCAGCGGGTTGAGAACGTCATCCTCACCACCGAAGAACAGGTCCACCTGGGTGTTGCAGTCCGGGACGTTGACCTGAAGCTCGACGGTGCCGTTCTTCTTCTCCAGGACGCCGGTCTTGCTCTCGAAGACGTACTGCGGCACGGCGAAGTTCGGCTTCGGCGCGAAGTAGGACACCAGGGTGACCTTTTCAGCCTTCACGTCCCGCTTCGGGGTGATGGTGGCGGTCGCTACGCCGTCTTTGATCGTGAAGGTGTGGGTGAACAGCTTGCCCTTCGAACCGCCGTGGTTGCCGCCGGTGGCGCCCGCGGGGTTGGTGAGAGCCGTCAGCCCGAGCAGGGCACCGGCCAGCGCGGCCACGACGTGGCGTACGCGGAGGGGGTTCTTCATTTTTTCTCCGGATGAGGGGAAAGGGCGGGGGCACGCCGACCTGCGATCGACATGCCCCCGGTTTGGTGCCTATGACAGGTGGTGCTGCGCCTTGATCAGGCGGTGAACTTCACCTTGCGGCGACGGGCCAGGAAGAAGAGGCCGCCACCGATGGCGAGCAGAGCCGCGGCACCGCCGGCGACGCCACCCGCGGCCGCGCCGGTCAGCGGGAGCTCACCCTCGCCGCCGCCACCGCCGCCGGTGCAGTTCTCGTCCTTCTGGAACTCGACGGTCCCGGACTCGGTGTAGGTCTCGCCCTCGTACTCGACGGTGAAGGTCACGTCGACGGTGAAGCCCTCGGTGGCGCTGAAGGTCTCGGAGCCCTTCTTGCCGGGCTCGACGACCAGCGTGCGCTCCTCGCCCTTGCTGGTCTTGTAGTCGATGGTGAACGGAACGTCGTTGTTGGAGTTGTCGACGCCGATCGTGATCGTGTCGCAGGTCTCGTCGATGATCGGCTCAGCCGGAACGTCCTCCGGGATGCCGACCGGCGGGGTCGCGCTGCCGCTCGGGGCCGGGCTGCTGGGTGCCGGGCTGCTCGGCGCCGGGCTGCTCGGAGCGGGGCTGCTGGGTGCCGGGCTGCTCGGGGCCGGGCTGCTCACGCTCGGGGAGGGTGAGGCGCTGCTGGCACTCGGGCTGGGGCTGGGGTTGGTGGGCGGCGTGCACTTGCCCCTGAGCCGGACCCGCTCGGTGACCGGGTACTTCTCGGTGACCTTGCCCCACTTGGAGGTCCACTCGGAGGCGACCGTGAGCGTGGCCCACCGCTCGGTGGTGGTGGCGGGGATCCGCTGCTTGCCGGTGAGCGGCACGCCGGCCGGCAGCTCGATGCCGGTGGCGATGTTCGGGTTGTCGATCGTGGTTCCGGCCGGGGTCAGCGCGACCTGGGTGAACGTGAACTTCTGGCCGGCCTCGCCGCTACCGACGGCGTTGACCCTCCAGTCGACGACCCACTCGCCGTCGAGGCACTTCGCCGAGCCTGAGATTTCGCTGTGGTGGGCCAGGGCGGGGGAGGCGAAGGCCACCGCGCCCGCCATGCCGATCAGTGAGCCGGCGACCAGGGCGGTCGCCCGACGGAGCGGGGACTTGGACACGTTCACGCCATCTCCTGTGGAACGGGGGTGAGAAAGTGAGCGCGAGGAGTTACGCAGAAGACGCTGGTGGGTACACGAAACCTGCGACGACGCCTCCCCGCGTCATCGGCGCGGGGACGATAGAACGCACCCGCAACGTCGTCCGACCATAGTGGTTGACCGAGATCAAAGAAACGTCTCAGTGCGCACTAATGGTCTTGTGATGAATCTGAGACTTTCCATCCACGCAGAGAAGTTGATCGTTCGCTCCACGTGTCCTTGATGAGGGAAATGTTCACGTAGGAGTGGCCCGGCGGAAGTGGTGAAGTAGCGTCGCCGGTGATGACCAGGATTATCGCGGGTGTGCACGGCGGGCGGCGGCTGTCCGCCCCGGCCGGAGCCCACACCAGGCCCACGTCGGACCGTGTCCGGGAGGCCTTCTTCAGTGCACTGGAAACGATGACCGATCTGCCCGGTGCGCGGGTCGCCGACCTGTATGCCGGATCCGGTGCGATCGGTCTGGAGTCGCTGTCCCGGGGCGCCGACCAAGCGCTCCTGGTGGAGGCGGACGCCAAGGCGGCCCGGGTGATCCGGGACAACATCGTCACCCTCAAGGTCGGCCCGGCCGCCCGCCTGGTCACCGGAAAGGTGTTGCAGGTGCTCGCGGATCCCCCGGCCGGGGGACCGTACGACGTGGTCTTCGCCGATCCGCCCTACGCGCTCGGCGACGACGAGGTCGACACCGTGCAGCGGCATCTGGTGACCAGCGGCTGGCTGGCCGAGGATGCCGTGGTGGTCTTCGAGCGATCCCGCCGCAGTGGACCGATGAGCTGGGTGGACGGTCTGACCGGCGACCGCACCCGGCGTTACGGGGACACCACTCTTTGGTACGGTCGCCGATCATGAGACGAGCGGTGTGTCCAGGCTCCTTCGACCCGGTCACCAACGGGCATCTCGACATCGTCGGGCGGGCCAGCCGGCTTTTTGACGAGGTCATCATCGGTGTCCTCATCAATCAGTCGAAAGCGGGACTGTTCACCATCGAGGAGCGGCTGGAGATGCTCCGCGAGGCGACCGCGGAGTACGGCAACGTCCGGGTCGCGTCGTTCCACGGCCTGCTGGTCGACTTCTGCCGGGCCGAGGGTGCCGCGGTGGTGGTCAAGGGCCTGCGGGCGGTCAGCGACTTCGACTACGAGCTGCAGATGGCCCAGATGAACATCGGGCTCTCCGGTGTGGAGACACTGTTCATGCCGACCAATCCGCTTTACTCATTCCTGTCGTCCAGCCTCGTCAAGGATGTGGTGAAGTGGGGCGGCGACGCCTCCGCCTACCTGCCGGACCCGGTGCTGGACCGGCTGGTGGCCCGGTTGAAGCAGAATTAGGCGGCAGCGACAGACGGGAGTAGACACCGGTGGATCCGCTCGACCGCATAGACGAGCTCATCGAGCTGGTCCAGGAGGCCCGCGCCGTGCCGATGTCGCGGACGAACTTCATGTTCGACCGCACCGAGATGATCGAGCGCCTGGAGGACCTGCGCGCCGAGCTGCCCTCGGAGCTGCGCAAGGCGGCCGCGGTCCTGGACGAGCGGGACCGGATCGTCGACGCCGGCCGGCGGGAGGCCGACCGGATCGTCCGGGAGAGTGAGGCCGAACACGCCCGCCTGGTCTCGGTGAACGAGATCACCGTCTCCGCCGAGCACGAGGGCTCCCGGATCATCTCCGAGGCCCGCAGCGAGGCACAGCGGCTGCGGGAGGAGGTCGACGACTACGTCGACACCGCCCTGGCCAACTTCGAGCAGTTCCTTACCCGGGCGCTGGCGTCGATCGAGCGAGGGCGTGACAAGATGCACGCGCTGCGCGAGATCGGCACCTTCCAGGGCGAGGACGCGGAGCGCCCACTGCCCTTCTGACCCAGGGCCGATTCGACGACGTCCCTCAAGCTCAGGTAATGTTTTCGGTCGGCCTACCCATGGCTGAGGAATCACGATGCCCAAGTCACCGCAGAGCCACCTGGACCCCAGGCAACCGCTGGTCGTCGACACGACGAAACTGCCGCGGCAGCCTGGTGCGACGCGTGCCCTGAACAGGGTGGTTCCGGCCCCGGCAGACCTCGGTCTGGAGATGATCTCGGTGCCCGAGGGCTCCGACGTCACACTCGAGATGACGATGACGTCGGTCTCCGAGGGGGTCTACATCACCGGCACCGTCCGCGGTTCGCTCAAGGGCGAGTGCGGTCGTTGCCTCAACGAGATCGACGAGTCGTTCGAGGTGAGCCTCGCGGAGTTGTTCGCCTATGCGGACAGCACCACCGAGGAGACCACCGACGACGACGAGGTCGGGCGGATGTCGGGCGACCTGCTTGACTTGGAGCCGGCGGTCCGGGACGCGATCGTCCTGAAACTGCCGGTCACTCCGCTCTGCCGCCCGGACTGCCCAGGGTTGTGCCCCGACTGTGGGGTGCACTTCGACGACCTTCCGGCTGATCACAGCCATGAGGAAGTCGACCCCCGTTGGGCCGCACTGCGCAACCTGTCAAACAACAAGGAGTAGGAACCGTGGCCGTCCCGAAGCGCAAGATGTCGCGCAGCAACACCCGCTCGCGGCGGGCGAACTGGAAGGCGACCGCGGTGGTTACCGCGGCCTGCTCCCAGTGCAAGTCGCCGAAGCTGCCGCACGCCGCCTGTGGCGTCTGCGGCACCTACAACGGCCGTCAGGTCCTCGAGGTCTGACGACGCCGCGTGACGCGCCCGATCTTCGGGCGGGTCGTGCCCGAGCGGTGGCGAACCACCGGTGCCACGGCTCCCGGACAGCGCTCTGTCGGGGAGCCGGGCACCGCGCGGATCGCCGTCGACCTCCTCGGCGGGGACCAGGCTCCCGCCGTCGTGGTTGACGGCGCTCTGCGCGCTTGCCGGGCGGATCCGTCCCTTCATCTGACTCTCGTCGGCCCGGCCGAGGCCGCCGACGCGGTGCTCGCCGCCCTGAAACCGGGCGAGCGGCGCCGGATCACCACCGACATCACCGGCACGGACACCGCCAACGGCGCGGTCCGGGCGGTCGCCGAGGGGCGCGCCGACGCCCTGGTCTCCGCCGGTGACACCCGGGTCCTGGTTCTCTCCGCGGCCCGTGAGCTGGGCCGCTGGCCCGGCGTCCGCCGCCCCGCTCTGACCGCCGTGCTGCCGACCGCGGCCGGCCGTCTGGTCCTGCTCGACGTGGGTTCCTCCGTCGACCCGGACGAGGAGACCCTGGCCTGGCACGCGCGCCTCGGTGCCGCGTACGCCTCGGTCGTCCACGGCGTCGCCACGCCCCGGGTGGGCCTGCTCACCATCGGCACCGAACCCGGTAAGGGCGACCGTCTGCGCCGCGCCCTGCCGGCCCAGCTCTTCGACCTGCCGCTGCCCGCCGGTGCCCGTTATGCCGGCCTGGTCGAGGGCGGCGACGTGGTGCTGGGCCGGGCCGCCGATGTCGTGGTGACCGACGGGTTCACCGGCAATGTGCTGCTCAAGGGCTTGGAGACGGCGTACGCGCTGACCGGGCCACCCTCCTCGGACACCGCTCCGCCGCCCCGGGCCGCTCTGCTGCTCGGCGTCTCCGGCACGGTCGTCGTCTGTCACGGAGCCGCCACCGGCCCCGATCTCGCCGCGGGCATCGCGCTCGCGGCCGACCTGCACCGCCGCGCCTCCGTCGCGGCTATCGCCGATCTGCTGAGAGTCCAGCGAGGTATCGCCAATGATTGACAAGCGCCGCCGTCCGTCCACCGAGCCGCTCGAGGAGGCCTTCGGTGTGCCGTTCAAGCCGGAGCTGCTGGAACGTGCGCTGACCCACCGCTCGTACGCGTACGAGAACGGCGGTCTGCCGACCAACGAACGCCTGGAGTTCCTGGGTGACTCGGTGCTCGGTGTGGTGATCACCTCGGCGCTCTTCCACAACCACCCGGACCTGCCGGAGGGGCAGCTCGCCAAGTTGCGGGCGAGTGTGGTCAACATGCACGCGCTGGCGGACGTGGCGCGGGCGCTGGGCCCGGCCGGCCTGGGCCCGCACCTGCTGCTCGGCAAGGGTGAGGAGACCACCGGGGGCCGGGACAAGGCGAGCATCCTGGCGGACACCCTGGAGGCGCTGCTCGGCGCGATCTATCTGGAGCACGGGCTGGAGATCGCCGGCGAGGTGATCCACCGGCTGTTCGATCCGCTGATGGCCGAGTCGGCCGGGCGGGGTGCGGCGCTGGACTGGAAGACCAGTCTTCAGGAGCTGACCGCGGCGCTGGGCCTGGGTGTGCCGGATTATGAGATCGAGGATTCCGGGCCGGATCACGCGAAGACGTTCACCGCCTGGGTGGTGGTGGCCGGCGAGCGGTACGGCGGTTCCGAGGGCCGCAGCAAGAAGCAGGCCGAGCAGCGGGCGGCCGCGGCGGCGTGGCGGACGCTGACGGAGCAGAGTGAGGCGGAGAAGACCGAGCCGTGACCGCGATAAGCGCAGAAGTCACGAAAAAAGAGTCCCTGTGGGACAAGTCGGGCGGCTGGCAGGGCATCAGCGCGGCGATCGGCATCCTCGCCCTGACCCGCGTCGGCCAACTGCTGATGATCGCCTGGATGGGCGGCGCCAACGACGAGCCCAAGACCGTCTGGGACCGGCTGCTGATCTGGGACGCCGGCTGGTTCCTCCGGGTCGCCATGGACGGCTACCCGGAGGGGTACACGTACTCCTCGGACGGCCGTCTGGAAGCCAACGAGCTGGCCTTCTTCCCGGTCTACCCGATGCTGATCCGGGCCGGGGCGGCGCTCGGCCTGGACCCGAACACCGCCGCCCTGAGTGTGGCCTGGCTGGCCTCGATCGGCGCGGCGATCGCCCTGCACCTGCTCGGCACCAGCCTGTACGGCAAGCGGGCCGGCTGGGCGCTGGTGGCGATCTGCTGTTCGGCGCCGGCGTCGGTGGTGCTGTCCATGGCGTATTCGGAGAGCATCTACATCGCCCTGGTCGCCGGCATGTTCGTGGCCGCCCACCGCCAGGTGTGGTGGGCCGCCGGCCTGCTCGGCCTGCTGACCGCGCTGTCCCGGCCGACCGGCGCGGCCGCCGCGATCGGTCTCACGGTGGCCGCCCTGCTCGCCGTCCGGCAGAGCCGGGTGCAGGCCTGGAAGCCGCTCGCCGCGGCGGCCGTCGCGCTCGCCGGGGTGCCGCTCTTCCTGGGCTGGGTCGCCTATCGGGTGGGTGAACCGACCGCCTGGTTCAAGATCCAGACGGCCGGCTGGGGCACCTCGTTCGACTACGGCAGCAGCACCGCCGAGTTCCTGCGGTCCACCCTGCGCTCCGGGGACGGCTGGATCCCGGTCAGCATGGCGCTGATCCTGCTGGTGGCGCTGGGTGCGGCCGGGATGGCGCTGGCCCAGAAGCCGTGGCTGCCGCTGGCCGTCTACGGCGTGGTGGCGATGATCCTGGTCTATGGTCAGGCCGGGTTCTACCACTCCAAGCCGCGGCTGCTGCTGCCCGTACTGTTGACGCTGCTGCCGGCCGTGGTCGCGGCGTCCCGCGCCCGCCCCCGGGTGGCGATCCTGTCCATCACCGCGTGGGCGCTGTTCGGTCTCTGGTACGGCGCCTATCTCGTCACCGTCTGGCCCTACACGCTGTAGAGGAACCCCCTGTGCCTGAGCTTCCCGAGGTCGAGACCGTCCGCATCGGCCTGGCGAAGTGGGTGACCGGCCGCACCATCGCCACCGCCGAGGTGCTGCACCCCCGGGCGATCCGCCGGCACCTGCCCGGCGACGCCCACTTCGCCGCGATCCTGGCCGGCCGCACCGTGCTGGACGTCTCCCGGCGCGGCAAATACCTGTGGCTGCCGCTGGACTCCGGCGACGCGATCATCGGCCATCTGGGGATGAGCGGCCAGCTGCTGATGCAGCCGGCCGAGGCCGCCGACGAGAAACACCTGCGGGTCCGGTTCACCTTCACCGACGGCGGCCCGCAGCTGCGGTTCGTGGACCAGCGCACGTTCGGCGGCCTGTCGGTCTCCGAGGGCGGCGCCGAACTGCCCGACGAGATCTCACACATCGCCCGTGACCCGATGGACCCGCTCTTCGACGACACCGCGTTCGTGGCCCGGATGCGCGGCCGGCACACCGAGGTCAAGCGGGCGCTGCTGGACCAGACCCTGATCTCCGGGGTCGGCAACATCTACGCCGACGAGGCGCTGTGGCGGGCCAAGCTGCACGGCACCCGTCCCACCGACCAGCTCACCCGCCCCGCCGTCCAGCGCCTGCTCGGTCATGTCCGCGACGTCCTCGGCGAGGCGATCACGGCCGGCGGCACCAGCTTCGACGAGCTGTATGTCGACGTGAACGGCGAGAGCGGCTACTTCGACCGGTCGCTGAACGCCTACGGCCGCGAGAACGAGCCCTGCCATCGCTGCGGGGCGATCATCCGCCGCGAGCAGTTCATGAACAGGTCCTCGTTCAGCTGCCCGAAATGCCAACCCAAACCCCGGATCTGATACGGGGTCAGCGCACAGCCCCGTGGGAATCCGCGCGAGCCCGGCGGCACACCGGACCGCCCGGCGACCGCCGGGCGAATGCGGTGGCCGGGGTCACTGCGAACGGGACAGCGGGCCGGGCGACCATCTACATAGGGTGCGCCGGTGGAACAGATCGAACACCCGCCGGCCCCGCCCCCGGGGCACCGGACCTGGAACGGTAAGACCAACGGCTTCTCCATCGCCGGCCTGATCACCGCCTGCCTCGGCTGCGTCTTCGGGGTGGTGGGCCTGGTGGTCGGCGTGGTGACTCTCCCGGAGTCCCGTCCGGACGCGGACACCCGTGCCGACGCCGACTGCCGGACGCATTACTCGAACTACACCGGAAACCCGCTCACCGAGGACGGCACGACACCCCTGCACATCCTCCGGGTCCCCGACGGCGACACCCGCGAACTGGCGATCTGCCTGGCACACACCGAGTCCGCCCCCACCACCGGCTCAGTCCGGCGCTGACGTGCGGCGATCACTTCGTCTCGTGCGGATGGCTCGTATGCACCTGCTCCAGGTAGACGATGCGGCCGTCGACGTAGAACCAGACCCGTGCGGTGCCTTTCAGCGTCGGCTTGTGCTGCCACCGTTGATACGTCCTGCCGTTGCGATGGATCGTTGCGAGCGCGTCGCGCAGCGGGTAGTTCGCCGGCGTTCTAGCCGTCGGGGTCGATGTCAGGAAATCCCAGGTGTCGGCCATGGCGTTGCGGATCGTCGCGACCAGATCGTTCCAGTCCTTCCGGGCTCCGGCAGTGGCGAAGCGGATCTCGAACTCGGACTTCTTGGTGGGCCTGGGGACGAGGCTCTCCTTCGCCATGGTCAGGGACGCTCGACCGGCTCATCGGGCTCGAGCCATTCGACCGGCTCGGAGCCCAGGCCCGCGGCGATCGCGGTGGCGGTCTCGCGCCAGGACGTGAGCTCGGCGATGGCCAGATGCGGTTGGCCGGTGGAGAACGACGCGCGGGCCGCGTCGATGAGGGCCTGAGCACATGCTGCCCGGCCCTCCGGCGCGAACGCCAGCATCCATGGGAACAGCTTTGCCATCCGCACCTCGAGAGGACCGTCGTCGTCGAGGGTGACCGTGATGAGTTGGGCGGCGAGCCGCAGCAACTGCGCACGGGCGTCCGCCTCGCGCTGAGACATGAGCACGAGCGTCTCGCCGTCACGCCGGGTCACCGTAACCGGATGATCCTCGGCCTCGGCGAAGACCTCGGCGGAGTGCTTGCTGAGGTCCGAGGATCGGCGAGTCGTCAACGGGACACCTGCTGTGATGCTCATGCCGACATCGTATTCGGATCGTATTCGGAAGTCCAGGTGACGGTGCCCGCCGGAGGGGTGGGTCAGGCGGCGGCCCGGCCGGCGCACTCCGTGGTCACTCGTGGGGTGGCGTCGGTGGCCAGGCCGAAGCCGGCGCCGCGGCGGCCCATCAGGCGGCGGGCGGCGGTGAGCAGTGGGGCCGGTACGCCGTACACGATGTGGCCGTCGCCCGGCCGGACCCCGTCGCCGTCCCAGCTCTGGTAGGCCGTCCACGGGCCCTCGAAGGTGCAGATCCGCACCCCGAGATCCCGGTAGAGCGGGTGGGTCGGCACACCCGGGTTGAGCACCACCCGGTGCAGGCCGCGGCGGGCGGCCAGGCGCACGGTCAGCGCGACCGGCCCGACCCCACCGGCCCCGGCCGGCGCCCGGTCCAGGAACAGGCCCTCGACACCGTCGGCGCGCCACGCGTCCACGTCGGCCAGGACGTCGGCCAGTGAACGGCTGCCCCAGTCCAGGTCGATGCGGCCGAGCGACTGGTGCAGGGTGCGGCGGTCGCCGGGCTGTTCACGGACGATCCAGGTCTCGGTGTCCAGCTCCAGTGCCTGCGACGGGTGGGCGTACGGGGGGAACAGGGTCTTCACGGCGTCCTCCGGAGATCGGCGGCGGTCAGGGCGACGATGAGCAGGCCGGTGAGATGCGTCGCGGCGAGTACCGCGACCGCGGCGGGCAGCATCCCGGCCGGTGAGGCGAACAGGGCCAGCACGATGGCGGCGCCCGGCGGGATGGCGGCCAGGGTGGCGGCGATCCCGTGCCGGGAGCGGGCGGCGAGCAGGAAGGTGACCGCGAAGACCCCGCCGAGCAGGGTTCCGGCGGCCAGTGCGAGCACCGCCTCCCGGGCGCCGGGCACCGCGGCGTACCCGTCCGGCAGCCGGTACGCGGCGACCAGCAGGCCGCATCCGGCGGCGAGTGGCGGCACCAGCCCGGCCAGGGTGATCGCGGTGACGTTACGGACGTGCCGGTCGAACTGTTCCGGTGTCTCGGCCGAGTCCAGGGCCGCGTCCAGCCGGGCGGTGTGCCAGCCGATCAGGCCCTCCAGCAGGGGTACGGCCAGCAGCAACGGCACCGCGGCGGGCAGCGGCATCACGGCCGGGCTGCCCTGCCAGAGCAGGGCCACGCAGACCGCCTGGGCGGCGCCGATGATCAGGTACGCCGCACCGCGCCGGTAGTCGGCCCGGGTCAGCCGTGGGGCCCGGCCGGTCCGTCCGGTCAGCCGGGCCGGGAGCATGGCCGGGCGGAAGGCCCGGATCGCGGCCGCGATCAGCGCGGCCGGCAGGAGCGTCCCGACCGGGATCAGCGCGGCGCCACCCACCCCGGCGGCGTCGGCCAGCACCGCGGCGGCGAGCAGCCAGCACGGGGTGAACCAGACGGCCACCGCCCGCTCGGACCGGGTGACCAGGGCGGCGGTGACCGCGGCCAGGCTGAGCAGGCCACCGGTGCCGACGGTGGCGGCGAGCATCCGGTCCGGGCCGAGCCACGCGTCCGGCGCGACCCACACCAGCGCGCACCAGAGCCCGATCACCGTGGCGAACCCGGCGGCCACCGTCCGGGCGGCGGCGGTCGGCCCGCCCCGGCCGGCGACGGTCACACCCACACTGGTCAGCCCCTGCGCGGCGGTCCAGCCGAAGAGCAGCATCAGAGCCGGTACCGGCCAGGCGACCCGGCCCAGCGCACCGGCCGAGGCGACCGCGACGCTGAGCGGGCCGAGGTAGAGCCCGCAGCGCACCAGCGCGGCCTTGAGGTAGACGCTGTGCGTACGCCGGGCGTGTGCCCACCGTCCGCGATCCCCGGCCGGGTCGTCGGCATCGGTCTCGTCCGCGCCGGGTCCGGCGCCGGCGCCGGCCGTGGCGCCGGAGTCACGGCCGGCGGTCTCGTCGTCCCCGGTGGTCTCGGCCCAGATCTCCCAGGCCCGTTCCCGGCCGTCGGCGCCGGCCCAGTCAGCGGCGGGAAGAGCGTCACCCGGTTCGGTCCAGCCGGTCGCGCCCGGGGAGTCACCCGGTTCGGTCCAGCTGGTGGCGCCGGGGGAGTCCCCCGGCGTGGTCCAGTTCGCCGCGCCGGAGGAGTCGTCGGCCCAACCGGTGCCGGTGCTGGTCTCGCCGGTCTCGGTCCAGCCGGAGACGGTGCTGAGTTCGGCCGGGTCACCCCAGAACGACCGGCCCCCGACCACCCCGGACGCGTCGAGCGGATCCGCCGGGCCGGCCGGGCGCGCCGGATCCAGCGCCGGGCCGGTGCCGGTGGTCCACGGATCCCAGGCGGGCGCCGGGAACTCCACGTCGGTGAGGGCGGCGACCCCGGCCTCCGGCTCGTCGGCGGCGTGCCGGCCGCGGCGCCGTGGCGGGGCGAGTTCGGCCTGGTGGTGGGAGGTCCGGCTGTCGACGGACGCCGACGAGGAGGCGTTGAGCCGCCGCCGGCTGCGGTTGCGGGCCGAGCGGGTGACGGTCCCGCCGGTGTCCCGCGTCTCCCGGTTCTCCCGCGTCTCCGGCGGGGGAGTGATCGTCATGAGGTCTCCCGTGTGAGCCAGCGCAGCGTGGCCGGCGTGGTGGTCCGGGGCGCCGGAACGGTGAGCGCCAGTTCGAAGGCCGGGGCCGGGGGCGGTGCGGCCAGATCGGTGTAGAGGGCTCCGTACGACCGGGTGACCCGGTCGACGGTGAAGTGGTCCAGGGCGCGCCGGCGGGCGGCCTCGCCGAGGGCCCGGCGCCGGGCCGGGGCGCGAAGCAGCCCGGTGATGGCGATGGCGAGTTCGGACGGGTCGCCGGCGGGCACCAGGATCCCGGTGTCGCCGAGCGTCTCGCCGGCCGGGCCGACGTCCACGCCGACCACGGCACGGCCCGACATCATCGCCTCCACCAGCCGGTACGGCGGGTCGGCCGGCCCGGGGACGTGCGCCACCACCTGCCCGACGGTGTAGCGGTCGCGCGGGTCGGCGGGCAACGGGTGCAGCCGGACGGCCCGGCCGAGCCCGGTGCGCTCGATCTGCTCGGCGCAGTGCTCCTCGTGTGCCTCGGTGACCCCGACCAGGTGCAGCACGGTTGCCGGCAGGGCCGCGGTGACCTCGGTGAACGCCTCCAGCACCAGGGACAGTCCGCTGCCCGGCCCGCCGCTGCCGGCCCACACCACGGTCGGTGTCTCGGCCGGTTCGGCGGCGCCCGGGTATTCCCGCGGGTCGACTCCGGCGGGCACCTGGACCAGCCGGGCCGGCTGCGCGCCGTGGTCCAGCGCCCAGCCGTGGTGGTAGGCGCTGAGCGGGGCGATCAGGGCGGCTTCGGCGTACCCGGTGCGGGTCACCGCGGCCCGGAACCGGCGCAGCACGGTGCGGACGCCGGCCGACAGCCGTTCCTCGGCGGGCCGCTGCCGGATCACCGCCGCCCGCGCCTCGGTGAGCAGCAGCGGCGTCCCGGTGCGCCACCGTCCGCCGAGTGCCGCGAGCAGGGGTGTCGTCCCGCCCACACAGTGCACCAGGTCCACGTCGGGCAGCGGTACGGCGGTGGCGCGCAGGGCGTGCCGGAGCAGGGTCGCCGCGGTGCGGGCGTCGCGCACGCTGAGCCGGGGCAGGGTGGTGCGGCCGTCCGGGTCACCGGCCTGGTGCTGCCGCCACGCCTCCAGCAGCGCCTCGGCGAGCGGGAGCGCGGCCAGCGGTTCGGCGTCGACCTCGGTGCCGTCCGCCGGGCAGAGCCCGGTGATCCGCCGCAACCCCTCGGTGAACCGGGCGGTGCCCGACGTGTCGGCGCTGAGGCGCCCTCCGGGGCCGCTGGGCAGGCCCGGGGTGTCGGCGCGCGGGCCCTGGCCGTCGCCGAGCAGGCCCTGGCAGAGCAGGGCGGCCGCCTCGTCGGCGCCGTCCGGGGTGGAGCCGCCGCGCCGCCGGTCGGCACGGTTCGGGTCCCGGCCGAGCGCGACGGCGCGGGCGGAGACGACGTGGAGCGGCAGCGGGTACGCCGGCGCGGACGGTTGTTCACGGTCCGTGACGGTCAGCAACTCGAAGCGGAAGCGGCGCAGCCCCTCCACGAGGGTCCGGCACCATCCACCGAGGGCGTCCCGCCGGTACGGGTACCCGCCGCCGGTGAGCAGACAGATGCGCTCGTGCGGCGGGGTCGGATTCACGCTGGAGGCAACGACACAACCGGCCGTGTTTGCCGGAGCATGTCGGCTAGGCGACACAATTACGTACCTTTTAAGCTAATTTGTCAGCCGTCTTTGCCCGTTTATGCCCGAAAGAGCATGACATGCGACTGCGGCCGGTGCCCCGATCCGGCGCTCGGCCGCCGGCGCCTCGTCGATCCGTTCCGTGATCGTCCGTGTGCGCCTGCGTGAGGGTGTGCCGGACCGGAGCGGTTCGGTTGCCAGACGGGAGCGGGCCGAAGCGGACACCCGCATCAGATCTTGCAAAAACGGGCCACTCTTGACGAGATCGACATGCCCGCGAAAGATGTATAAGGCCTGCTGAGGTGCCCTGGTGGCGTGATTCACTGAGATGGTGAGCGCAACCGGCACGCCCTCGGCTTGACGGCGACTGGCTCTCGGCGGACTATGGAGATGTCGCCAGTCGCGCCCACTTTGCCTTGGGTAACTCAAGTTGCCTGGGGTAACTCATACCTTGGTTAATCGAGCTCTGTCTCGGTTTCCTCGGGGTTTGAGCTTCTGCACCATTCAGAGCCCCGCAGTTTGACCAGCGGGTTTCTGCGCTCATGCGTGCCCTTGAGTGTTTGGTGTGCCAGTCCGCGCTTATGTCTCCATGCGTACTGAATCAGTGCACTGGGCGCCACGTTGGCCGGCTTTTCCGGCAACGCTTCACAAAATACGAGACGCAACGCGTCACAAGGAGTCACGATGGCGAAGGCCCTCTTTGGCCACGTAGGTGCGGCGCCCGACCGGCGCCTCCTCGACGAGGTCACCCGACTGCGCTCCCGGGTCCAGGCTCTGGAGTTCGAGGTCACCCGGCTTCAGGCGGACAACGACCGTCTCGCGGCGGCGGCCGCTGAGGCAGACGAGTTCGCCCGGCTCACCGAGCCCGCTCTGACCTGAGCCCCGGCCGGATGCCGGAGGGTGTTACGGGGTGACCAGTCGGCATTCACATCCCCTCGCACGACAGACGAAGTAGTGAAGAAAACGCGCGCCTCCACCTCACGTGGCGGCGCGCAGCTTTTTGACCAGCGGATTCCGCTGCCGGGTGGCCCGGGCGGGTAGCCTGCGTGCCGTGCACCTCAAGAGCCTGACGGTGAAGGGTTTCAAGTCCTTCGCCTCCGCCACCACGTTGCGGTTGGAGCCCGGCATCACCTGCGTGGTGGGCCCGAACGGCTCCGGCAAGTCCAACGTCGTCGACGCCATCGCCTGGGTTCTCGGCGAGCAGGGCGCCAAGGCACTGCGCGGCGGCAAGATGGAGGACGTCATCTTCGCCGGCACGGCCGGCCGTGCCCCGCTGGGCCGGGCCGAGGTGACGCTGACGATCGACAACAACGACGGCGCCCTGCCGATCGACTACACCGAGGTCTCGATCACCCGGCGGATGTTCCGGGACGGCGCCAGCGAGTACGAGATCAACGGCAACTCCTGCCGCCTGCTCGACATCCAGGAACTCCTGAGCGACTCCGGCATCGGCCGGGAGATGCACATCATCGTCGGGCAGGGCCGGCTGGACGCGATGCTGCACGCCAAGCCCGAGGACCGCCGCTCGTTCATCGAGGAGGCGGCGGGCGTACTCAAGCATCGCAAGCGCAAGGAGAAGGCGATCCGCAAGCTGGACGCCATGCAGGTCAACCTGAATCGTCTCGGTGACCTGACCACCGAGCTGCGCCGTCAGCTCAAGCCGCTCGGCCGGCAGGCCGAGGTGGCCCGCCGGGCCGCCGGCATCCAGTCCGACCTGCGCGACGCCCGGCTCCGCCTGCTCGCCGACGACCTGCACACGCTGCGCACCACCCTGGACAAGGAGATCGCCGACGAGTCGGCGATGCGCGAGCGGCGCGGCCAGGTGGAGGAGGAGAACCGCGAGGTCCAGCGGATGCTCGCGGACCTGGAGTTCGCGCACGCCGAGGACGCGCCGCTGCTGCAGGCCGCCCAGGACACCTGGTACAAGCTGTCCACCCTGCAGGAGCGGTTCCGGTCCACCGAGCAGCTGGCCACCGAGCGGCTGCGGCACCTGGCCGCCACCCCCGAGGACGAGCGGCCGGGCCGCGACCCGGAGATGCTGGAGGCCGAGGCCGAGCGGGTCCGTGAGCAGGAGGAGGAGCTGCGCGAGGCGCTCACCGAGGACCAGATGCGCCTGGCCGAGGCGGTCGAGCACCGGCAGGACCTGGAGCGCCAGCTGGCCGGGGCGGAGGGTGAGCTGCGGGCCGCGGCCAAGGCGATCGCCGACCGGCGGGAGGGCTTGGCCAAGCTGACCGGCAACGTGAACGCCGCCCGGGCCCGCACCACCAGCGCGGCCGAGGAGATCGAGCGCCTGGCGATCGCGCACGAGGACGCGCTGATGCGTGCCGAGGCCGCCCAGGGTGAGGTGGACCTGGTCTCGGCCGAGTCCACCGAGGCCGACCGGGACAACGCCGACCTGGACGCCCGGCACGACGAGGCGGTCGCCGCGCACGACCGGGCCGCCGCGGTGGTCCGGGAGCTGAACGACACCGAGCGGGCCGCCGAGAAGGACGCCGCCAGCTGGAAGGCCCGCGAGGAGGCGCTCGCGATGGGCCTCAAGCGCAAGGACGGCGCGGGCGCCCTGCTGGCGAAGGCCGGCCAGGTGCCCGGTCTGCTCGGCAGTCTCGCCTCGCTGCTGACCGTCCGCCCGGGGCACGAGGTGGCGCTGGCCGCGGCGCTGGGCGGGCTGGCCGACGCGGTCGCGCTGTCCGGCGTGGACGAGGCGATCGAGGCGATGCGCAGCCTCAAGATCGCCGACGCCGGGCGGGCCGACCTGATGGTCGCCGGCTCCGCCCGGCCCGGTATGCGGGGCCCGCTCGCCAATCTGCGCCCGGAGCTGCCGGCCGGCGCGGTCTGGGCGCCCGAGGTGGTGGACTGCCCGGAGCAGATCCGGCCGGCGCTCAACCGGGCGCTGCGCGACGTGGTGCTGGTGCCCGACCTGGCCGCGGCGGCCGCCCTGGTGGCGGCGAACGGCGAGCTGCGCGCGGTCACCCCGGAGGGGGACGTGCTCGGCGCCTACGCGGCGGCCGGCGGTTCGGCCAAGGCGACCAGCTACATCGAGGTGCAGGCGGCGGTCGACGAGGCGAAGGCCAGGCGGGCCGTCGCCGAGCAGACCATCGCCGAGGTCAAGGAGCAGCTGGGCGCCGCCCGGGACGAGGTGGCCGGGCTGAAGCAGGCGGTCACGGTGGCCGCCCAGGCCAAGCGGGCCGCCGAGGGTGAGCGCAACGCCGCCGCCCGCCGGCTGGCCGAGCTGGGTGCCGCGGCCCGGTCCGCCAAGGCGGAGAGCGAGCGGCTGGGCGCCTCCCGGCAGAAGGCCGAGGCGGCCCGGGAGGCCGACCTGATGCGGGTGGCCGAGCTGGAGGAGCGGCTGCGGCTGGCCGAGGACACCCCGATCGACGAGGAGCCGTCCACCGAGGAGCGGGACCGGCTCGCCGCCCTGGTGCCGCAGTCCCGGCAGAACGAGATGGAGGTGCGGCTCGCGGTCCGTACCGCCGAGGAACGGGTCTCCTCCATCGCCGGCCGGGCCGACTCGCTGATGCGCCAGGCCAACCAGGAGCGGCAGGCCCGGGAGCGGGCCGCCGCCCGGCGGGCCGCCCGGGCCCGGGGCGCCGAGATCGCCCGCGCGGTCGCGCACGGCGCGGCCGCCGCCCTGGAACATGTCGCGGTGTCGCTGGCCGGCGCGGCCGAGCGGCGGGACCAGATCGCCAGCGAGCGGACTAGCCGCGAGGCCGAGCTGCAGGAGGTGCGGGCCACCGCCAAACGGCTGGTCACCGAGCTGGAGCGGCTGACCAGCGAGGTGCACCGGGACGAGATGGCCCGGGCCGAGCAGCGGATGCGCATCGAGCAGCTGGAGGCCAAGGCCGCCGAGGACTTCTCCCTCGACGTGGAGACCCTGATCAGCGAGTACGGGCCGGACCAGCTGGTGCCGCCGACCCAGGCCGAGGTGGCGTCGGCCGAGAAGGACGGCAAACCGGTCCCCGAGCCGATCCCGTTCCACCGCCCCACCCAGGAGAAGCGGGCCAACAAGGCGGAGCGCGACCTGACCCTGCTGGGCAAGGTCAACCCGCTGGCACTGGAGGAGTTCGCCGCCCTGGAGGAGCGCTACAAGTTCCTCTCCGACCAGCTGGAGGACCTCAAGGCCACCCGCCGGGACCTGCTCACCGTGGTCAAGGACGTGGACGAGCGGATCCTGGAGGTCTTCACGTCGGCGTTCGAGGACACCGCCCGCGAGTTCCAGACGGTCTTCCAGGTGCTGTTCCCGGGTGGCGAGGGCCGGCTGATCCTGACCGATCCGGAGGACATGCTCACCACCGGCGTCGAGGTGGAGGCCCGGCCGCCGGGCAAGAAGATCAAGCGGCTGTCGCTGCTCTCCGGTGGTGAGCGCTCGCTGACCGCGGTGGCCATGCTGTGTGCCATCTTCCGGGCCCGGCCGTCGCCGTTCTACATCATGGACGAGGTGGAGGCGGCCCTCGACGACGTCAACCTGGGCCGGTTGATTACCCTCTTCCGACAGCTTCGTGAGAAGAGCCAGCTGCTCATCATCACGCACCAGAAACGGACGATGGAGGTCGCGGACGCCCTGTACGGCGTCACCATGCGCGCCGGCGTCACCCAGGTGATCAGCCAGCGCCTGGTCCGCGACCCGGACGACGAGTAGAGGAACCAGATGCGCGACCGCGCCCAGGCCCTGTTGATCGACCTGGACGGCGTGCTGCGCCGCTGGGACCCGGCCCCGATGATCGCCGTCGAGGTGAAGTACGGCCTCACCCCGGCCGCGCTGCTGGAGACCTCGATGTCGTGGGATCTCTACCAGCCCGCGATGGCCGGCGAGATCACCCACGCGGAGTGGATGCACCTGGTCGCCCAGCGGCTGCCGCTGGGCGAGGAGGAGGCCGCCGCGGCGGTCGCCGAGTGGCAGGAGTACCGCGGCGAGCCCGACCCGGAGGTGCTGGCCTTCGTCCGCGAGGTGCGGGCCGGCGGCCGGAAGGTCGGTCTCGCCACCAACGCGACCGATCTGCTCCCGGCCGACCTGGACCTGCTCGGGCTCACCGGCGAGGTCGACCTGGTGATCAACTCCTGGGACCTGAAGATCCACAAGCCGGCCCCGGACTACTTCGCCAGGGCCTGCGAGGCGATCGGCGCCCTGCCCAAACACGTGCTGTTCGTCGACGACGACGACCGGGTGGTCCGGGGCGCCCGGTCGGCCGGCCTCTCCGCGTACCGCTGGGCCGGCCCCGAACACCTGCCTTACCTGCGCAAGGTGCTCGACCTGCCCTCCGGGGCGTAGTCGACCGACGCGACGTCGTGCAGGCCACCGTCCTTCGTGGTGCCCTCGATCCGGGCGGTGGCCCGCCGGCCGTCCAGCCGCAGCGTGCCGACGGCGTTGCCGAAGTACGGCCCGGCCAGCCGCTTCCAGCGCAGCGCCGGGCGCGGCACCGAGGCGGTCTTGGACAGCCCTCGGGCCACCGACGCCACCGCCCGCGACCAGGCGATCCGCATCAGCGGCCGCATCGGCAGCGGCACCTCGTTGTGGATCGGCGAACAGGTCAGCTGGAAGACCGGGGTGGTCATGGCGTGCCCGAAGTCGGCCCGCGCCACGTACGAGTGATGCACGTCACCGGAGAGCACGCTGATCGAGGCGGGCGCGGCATAGGCGCCACCGGCCCCGATCCGCTTCCCCTCGGCCAGGTCACCCTCACCGAGCCGGCGGAACAGCTCACCCAGCGCGGCGAACGACTTGCCGAACGCCGCCCAGTGCTCCAGGTCGAAGGCCCGGCGCACCTTCTCACCGAACGCGGCGTACCGCGGGCGCGCCGACTCGGCGACCTGCTCGTTCCACGCCTCCAGGTAGTGGATGGCCGGTGGCATCAGCCACGGCAGTGACGAGCCCACCACCAGGTGGTCGTAGTCGCCGTGGGCCTGGTCGACGAACCAGTTCCACTCGGCGGCCGGCAGCATCGACCGGGCGCCGGGAGTCAGCACCCGGTTGCAGCGGTTGTCCAGCACCACCAGGCGGGTGCGGCCCAGATCCAGGGCGAAACTCCACTGGTACGGCACATCGGTGTTCTCCGCCGACTCCGGCTCGTCCACCTGGAGCCCGAACTCGTGCAGCAGATCGGTGGCGTCCTCGACCGACGTCACCTTCGCCAGCAGCGGGTCGGCGGCCAGCTCGTCCGGGCTCAGGTTGCCCAGGTGCTGATAGATCCAGTACGACGCCAGGCCGGCCGAGATCCGCTCCCGCCACCACGGCTCCCGGGCCATGTCGGCACGCCAGGACGACGAGGTGTTCCAGTCGTCGATCAGCTCGTGGTCGTCGAAGATCATCACGCTCGGCACGGTGGCGAACAGCCAGCGCACCTCCGGGTCCCGCCACGACTCCAGGTAGAGCTTCGTGTACTCCTCGAAGGTGACCACCTGATCCGCCGGGCCCTCGTGCCCGGCGGCCCGGCGGCGGCGGATGAACCGGCGCACCTTCTTCGACGTCTCGTCCGCGTAGACCTGGTCACCGAGCAGCACCAGCAGATCGGGACGCGCCGCCGGGTCGGCCATCAGCCGTCGGGAGTAGGCGTCCAGGGCGTCCGGCGGCAGATTGCGCCGGCTCGACTCCGGGGTGGCCTCCCGGCACGAGCCGAAGACCAGCGACACCGGCTGACCGCTGTCGTCGGCCGCCCGGGTGCTGATCACCGAGGGCGGGTGGTCGGTGTGCTCCTCCGGCCAGACCTGACGGTCGTCCAGATAGAGGCGGTACGCGTTCGCCGACTCGGGGGCCAGTCCCTCGACCGTGACGATCGAGTAGTGGTGGCCGTACGCCGAGAAGGTCCGTGCGGACCCGGCGCCGGCCTCGTCGACCTCGACCCGCACCGACGCGGGCTCGCTGGTCTCCAGCCACAGGGTGGCGCGGGCGCCGTCGACGCGCCGCAGCACCGGGCCGATGAGCAGTTGAGCGGTCACCGGACGATACCGATGGTGTGACGCATGGGGGGTTCCTCCACACCGGGTTACAAGGGGCGTCCCATCCTCCGTCAATCCGGTCCGGAATCGCCAGTGCGCTACCTCCGCCACGTCCGGACGGCTCATCTGTCAGGATTCGGGCATGGAATACGTGGTCGCCGCAGTGATCCTGCTCGTCGTCCTGATCGTGGGCGCGGTCGGACTGGTGGTGCCGAAGATGCGGCGTCGCGATCTTCCGCCGCCGCCTCCGGTGCCCACCGTGCCGCCGGTCGATCAGGAGATTCCGCCTCTCGTCGAGAAGCCGTCCGACGTCCCGGCGCCGCCTCCGGTGGTCGTCGAGGAACCGGCGCCGGTCGTCGTGGAGCCGGTCCTCGACAAGCCGGAGCCGACCGCCGGACGGATGGTCCGGCTGCGCGCCCGGCTGGCCCGCTCGCAGTCCGCACTGGGCCGTGGCCTGCTCAGCGTCCTCTCCCGGGACCACCTGGAGGAGGAGGACTGGGAGGAGATCGAGGAGAGCCTGATCACCGCGGACGTCGGGATCGAGGCCACCCAGGTGATCGTCGAGCGGCTCCGGGAGCGGGTCCGGGTGCTCGGCAGCCGGACCGTCGCCGAGGTGCGCGAGCAGCTGGTCGAGGAGCTGGTCGCCGCTCTCGAACCGGAGATGGACCGCGGCCTGAGGACCGCACCGCACGAGGGCCGCCCGGCGGTGGTCCTGGTGGTCGGGGTGAACGGCGCGGGCAAGACCACCACCTGCGGCAAGATCGGCCGGGTGCTGATCGCCGACGGCAACAGCGTGCTGTTCGGCGCGGCCGACACGTTCCGGGCCGCGGCCGCCGACCAGATCCAGACCTGGGGTGAGCGGGTCGGCGCCGAGACCGTGCGCGGCCCGGAGGGTGGCGACCCGGCCAGCGTGGCGTTCGACGCGGTGAAGCGGGGGATCGAGACCGGCATCGACACGGTGCTGATCGACACCGCCGGCCGGTTGCAGAACAAGGTCGGCCTGATGGACGAGCTGGGCAAGGTCAAGCGGGTGGTGGAGAAGCACGGGCCGGTCGACGAGACCCTGCTGGTGCTGGACGCCACCACCGGGCAGAACGGGCTGGAGCAGGCCCGGGTCTTCACTGAAGTGGTGGACGTCACGGGTGTGGTCCTGACCAAGCTGGACGGCACCGCCAAGGGCGGCATCGTCATCGCCGTACAGCGCAAGCTGGGCATTCCGGTCAAGCTCGTCGGCCTCGGCGAGGGCCCGGACGATCTCGCCCCGTTCGAGCCGAGGGCCTTCGTCGAGGCCCTCATTGGTTCGGACGCGTAGTCTCACAGGAGTCGTGTGAGATTCGGGAGGCCGTGAGTGACGCAAGAGCCGGTGCGCGAGATTCCGCTGCACGGCGGCAACGTCAGTACGGTCTCCCGGATCGGTGACACGGTCCGGCGCAACGCGGGGCCGTGGACACCCGCCGTGCACGCCCTGCTGCTCCACCTGGAGCGGGTCGGTTTCACCGGCTCGCCGCACGCCCTCGGGATGGACGAGAAGAACCGTGAGGTCCTCTCCTACCTCGACGGCGAGTGCGGGGAGTACCCGCTGGCACCCCACTGGGTGACCGAGGAGGCGCTGGTCACGGTGGCGACCATGCTGCGGATGTTCCACGACGCGCAGTATGGGTTCGTCCCCCCGCCCGGCTCGGTGTGGCGTTCGTTCGGCCCGCCCCCGCCGGACACCGAGGTGATCTGCCACCACGACGCGGCGCCGCACAACGTGGTCTGGCGGCCGGACGGCACCCTGGCGCTGATCGATTTCGACCTGGCGTCGCCGGGCTCACGGCTCTATGACGTGGCGTACGCGGCGTGGACCTGGGTGCCGCTGTTCAGCGACCGGGATTCGTACACGCTGGGCTGGAAGCGGCCCAACCGGCCGCGCCGGCTGCGGCTGTTCGCCGACGCGTACGGGCTGATCCCCCGGGACCGGCACCGTCTGGTCCGGACCATCCGGAAACGGATCGTCGACCACGTCGAGGGCATCCGCCGGATGGCCGCGGCCGGTGATCCGGCGTTCGTCCGCATCGTGCACAAGGGCCACCTGCGCCGTCCGATGCGGGACCTGAGGCTGCTGGACTACGAGCGGCACACCCTGGAGTACGCCCTCCGTTGAGCCTGTGAGGGTTTCTTCACACGCCGGAAACACCCCGTCACTCACCGGTAATCGCCCCAGGCCGGTGCGCGAAACAGCGGACCGGAAAGCTTCCGCGCATCCGGCCAGGGGCGATGTAGCCACGCTGCGCCGCGAGAAGGGGTTCCGACTTTAGGAGGCCGGCGTGCCTGAACCGACTATTGATACCGGCAACACCGCCTGGCTGCTCATCTCCAGCGCGATCGTGTTGCTCATGACCCCTGGCCTGGCGCTGTTCTACGGCGGCCTGAACCGGTCCAAGGGTGTTCTGAACATGATCATGATGAGCTTCAGCGCGATGGGGCTCATCTCCATTCTGTGGTTCTTCTACGGATTCTCTCTCGCCTTCGGGTCCGACGTCGGCAGCGTGATCGGCAACGTCGGCGACTACCTGGGCACCAAGACCTTCCTGGGTGAGGGCGACCTGTGGGGCGCCTCGGCCGAGAACCCGAGCGGCACCGGCATCCCGCTCTACGTCTTCATGGCGTTCCAGATGATGTTCGCCATCATCACCGTGGCCCTGATCAGCGGCGCGATCAGCGACCGCGCCAAGTTCGGCGGCTGGCTGGTCTTCGCCGGCGCCTGGGCCACCCTGGTCTACTTCCCGGTCGCCCACTGGGTCTGGGGCGGTGGCTTCATCGGCGCCGGCCTCGGCGCGCTGGACTTCGCCGGCGGTACCGCGGTGCACATCAACGCCGGTGCGGCCGCGCTGGCCCTGGTCATCGTCCTGGGCAAGCGGGTCGGCTGGCCGCGTGAGGCGATGAAGCCGCACAACGTGCCGTTCGTCGCGCTCGGCACCGGCCTGCTGTGGTTCGGCTGGTTCGGCTTCAACGCCGGCTCCGAGCTGACCGCCGACGCCGTCACCGGTCTCGCCTTCCTGAACACCCAGCTCGCCACCGCCGCCGCGATCCTCGGCTGGCTGATCGTCGAGAAGATCCGCGACGGCAAGCCCACCCTGGTCGGCGCCTCCTCCGGTGCGATCGCCGGTCTGGTCGCCATCACCCCGGCCTGTGCCTTCGTCGCCCCCTGGGCCGCCGCCCTGCTCGGCCTGGTGGCCGGCGCGGTCTGCGCCCTGGCCATCTCCCTGAAGTACAAGCTCGGCTTCGACGACTCGCTCGACGTGGTCGGCGTGCACTTCGTCGGCGGCTGGATCGGCTGCCTCTGGATCGGCCTGTTCGGCACCAGCGACGTGAACGCGCTGGTCGAGAACCAGGGCCTGTTCTACGGTGGCGGTGTCACCCAGCTCGGTGTCCAGGCGCTCAGCGCCCTGATCGTGACGGTCTACTCGTTCGCCGTCGCCTTCGTCCTGGGCTTCGTGATCAACAAGACCATCGGCTTCCGCCTCGACAAGGACGCCGAGGTCGACGGGATCGACCTGGCCGAGCACGCCGAGAGCGCCTACGACTTCACCCCGGCCGGCGGCAGCGGTGGCGGCGCGTTCGCGATGGCGGGCATCAAGCCCGCCGGCAAGACCGAGACCGAGGACGACGCCCCGGTCTCCGAGAAGATCTCCGGTTAAGTTCTGATGGCTGCACCGATGGAAGGACTGAGCATGAAGCTGGTGACCGCAGTCATCAAGCCCTACCAGCTCGACGCGGTGAAGGAGGCTCTGCACGCCCTGGGCGTCGCCGGTCTCACCGTGAGCGAGGTACAGGGTTACGGACGGCAGAAGGGCCACACCGAGGTGTACCGGGGCGCCGAGTACACCGTGGAGTTCCTGCCCAAGATCAAGGTCGAGGTGCTGACCGACGAGATCGACGTCGAGAAGATCGTCGACGCCGTCGTCACCGCCTCCCGGACCGGCAAGATCGGTGACGGGAAGGTCTGGGTGACCACCGTGGACGAGGTCGTCCGGGTCCGCACCGGCGAGCGCGGCCTCGACGCCCTCTGATCCCATGACGAACCCGTTGAGTGAGCCGCCGGCCCCGCCCGCACGTCCGGCCGCGGGCGGCTCACTCGACGAGCTCAAGCGTCACATCGGTGCCGCCGCCCGCGACGAGCGGTCGGCGGCGCTCGACGTCTGGCTCCAGAGCCTCTTCCCGTCCCACCTGCCCGGGGTCAGCCTGATCGCGGTGGGCGGGCTCGGCCGGCGCGACTGCGCCCCGTACAGCGATCTCGACCTGGTGCTGCTGCACAACGGCACCGCCGGGATCGACCGGATCGCCTCCTCCCTCTGGTACCCGATCTGGGACGCCCGCCTCGGGCTGGACCACTCGGTGCGTACCCTCCCGGAAGCCCTGTCCGTCGCCCACGACGACGTGAAGGTCTCCCTCGGCCTGCTCGACGCCCGGCACGTCGCCGGCGACGCCGCCCTCTCCGCCGAGTTGATCGCCGCCACCTCCGACCAGTGGCGGCGCACCGCGGTCCGGTTGATGCCCCAGCTCCGGGAGCTCACCACCAGCCGCTGGACCAGCCACGGCGAACTCGCCTTCCTGCTCGAGGGCGACCTGAAGGAGGCCTGCGGCGGCCTGCGCGACATCACCCTGCTGCGCGGCATCGGCCGGGCCGGCGTCGCCGACACCATGCGCCCCGCGGTCCGCGCCGCCACCCTGCGGCTGCTCGACACCCGCGACGCCCTGCACCTGGCGGTCGGCCGGAGAGTCGACCGGCTGGTCGCCCAGGAGCGCAAGGCGGTCGCCGACCTGCTCGACATCGAGGAACCCGACACCCTGCTGCGCCGGGTCTCCGGTGACGCCCGGACCATCGCGCACGCGGTGGACGACGCCTGGCGCGCCGTGGACCGGCTGCGCGGTGGCCGCCGCCGCACCGGCCCGGCCGCTCCCTCCACCCGCCGGCCGGTCGCCCGCGACGTCGTCGAACACGACGGCGAGCTGGTCCTGGCCCGGACCGCCATCGGCCCGGTCCCGGACCCCAGCCTGTCGCTGCGGGTGGCCGCCGCGGCCGCCATCGTCCGGCTGCCGATCGCCCGGGCCACCAGCGAGTGGCTGGCCTCGTTCTGCCCGCCGCTGCCCACCCCGTGGCCGCCCGCCGCCCGGGCCGCCCTGGTCTCGCTGCTCGGCTCCGGACCGGGCCTGCTGCCCGCCTGGGAGACCTGCGACCGGTACGGGCTGATCGACGCCTGGCTGCCCGAATGGGCCCGGATGCGGGGCCTGCCACAGCACCACCCGATCCACCGCTACACCCTGGACCGGCACCTGGTGCAGGCCGCCTACGAGGCCACCGCGCACACCCGCGAGGTGGACCGCCCCGACCTGCTGCTGATCGGCGCCTTCCTGCACGACGTCGGCAAGGGCCTGCCCGGTGACCACAGCGTGGTCGGCGCGCCGATCGCCGCGAGCATCGCCGCCCGGATCGGCCTGCCACCCGCCGATGTCGCCACCGTGGCGAAGATGGTCCGGCTGCACCTGCTGCTGCCGGACGTCGCCACCCGGCGCGACCTGAGCGACCCGAAGACCATCTCGGCCGTCGCCGAGGCGGTCGGCGACACCCAGACCCTGCACCTGCTGCACGCCCTGGCCCGCGCCGACTCGCACGCCACCGGCCCGGCCGCCTGGTCGGACTGGAAGGGCCGGCTGATGGCCGAACTGGTCGACCGGGTGCACACGCTGCTCGACACCGGCGTCCTGCCCGGCCCGCCGGAACCCGACCCGGAACTGCTCGACGGCGCCCTGCCGGTGGTGCACCTGGACGGCGACCGGGTGGCGGTGGCCGCGGCCGACCGGCGTGGGCTGCTCGCCGGGGTGGCGGCCTGCCTGGCCATGCACCGGCTGGACGTGGTGGCCGCCGACACGGCCACCGTGGACGGGCGGGCGATCGTCGAGTTCTACACCCAGCCGCGCTACGGATCCCCGTACGACCCGGTCTCGCTCACCGCCGACCTGCGCCGGGTCGCCGCCGGGGACGTCTCGGTGACCCAGCGGGTCCGGGCCCGTGCGATGAGCGCGCGCGGCGGGACGGCCTCGCCCCGGGTGGTCTGGCAGCGGGACATCGCCACCGACGCGGTGGTCCTCGAACTGCGTGCCGCCGACTCGCCCGGCCTGCTCTACCGGGTCACCCATGCGCTCGACGAGGCCGGTGCGGAGATCCGCGCGGCCCGCATCTCCACTCTCGGCGGTGACGTGGTGGACGCGTTCTACCTGGTCGGCGCCTGGTCCTCGGCGGACGACCGGGACCGGGTGCGGGCGGCGGTGCTGGCCGCCGTCTGACGGCGGCCGCGCGATCAGACGGTCCGGCGGCCCGGTCCCGGCCGCGGGGAACGTCACCGTACCGTCGTCCCGGCGTTGATCCGAAAGGACAATTGCCGCGGTACGGACGGAGAGTCGATGGCTGAGGCGCAGCCGGTCGGATTGCTGGACGATCACGTCACCCTCGCCGGTGCCGGGGCCGCCGTGTCGCTGCCGAACACCGCCATGCGGAACCGGTCGGTGGCGGCCCGCCGGGTACTGGCCCGCGCCGCCGGGATCGGCCTGGACGAGGTGCTGGCCGCCGCCCGCCGGGGCGACACCCGCCGGATCCGCCGGCCGGTCGACCCGGAGCTGCTGGCCGGGCTGGCGCAGACCATCGCGCTGCAGGACGAGCTGCCGGAGGACCGGGCCGACGCGCTGGCGCTCTACGCGCTGATCCGCACCGGCCGGGGCGCCGCCGCGCTGCCACCCGCCCACCAGGCCCTGCACGTGCAGCTCGTCTACGCCTGGCAGGGGCCGGCCAACGCCCGGCAGCTGCTCGGCGCCTACCGGAACCTGCCCGCCGCGGCCCGGCAGACGCTGGAGATCGACCTGGCCAACCCGCACGCCGGCGGCCCGGCCGAGGAGGAGACCTGGCTGGCCCGGTTCGGCGCGCTCTTCCCGGAACCGGCGCCGATGCTGGCCGCGGCCCCCGAGTCGGTGCCGTTCGACCGGCTGACCGGGGCGGCCGGACGGCCCGCCGAGACGGCCGGGGAACGGGTCACCGTGGTGGTCACCGCGTACCGGCCGGGGGAGGGACTGCTCACCGCGGTCCGGTCGATCGCCGCCCAGTCCTGGCCGGACCTGGAGATCGTGGTGGTGGACGACGCCTCGCCGCCCGAGTACGACGCCGTCCTGGCCACCGCCGCGGACCTGGACCCCCGGGTCCGGCTGATCCGGATGCCGGACAACGGCGGCACCTACGCGGCCCGCAACACCGGCCTGGCGGCGGCCCGCGGCGAGTACGTCACCTTCCAGGACTCCGACGACTGGTCGCATCCGCGCCGGATCGAACGGCAGATGGCCCCGATGCGTGCCGACCCGTCGGTGATGGCCAGCCTCTCCGAGGGGATCAGCGTCTCCGACCAGCTGGTGATGACCCGGCCGGGCATCCGCCGGGGACGGGTCAACGTGTCGTCGCTGCTGATCCGCAGAGAGCCGGTGATCAGCCGGATCGGCCGGTTCGACCCGGTCCGCAAAGCCGCCGACTCGGAGTTCTCGGAGCGGATCCAGGCGGCCTTCGGCCCCGGCGCGGTACGCCGGGTCGCCGAGCCGCTGGCCCTGATCCGTCTCTCCGAGGGGTCGCTGTCCCGCGCCGAGATCCGTGCCTACTGGATGCATCCGGCGCGGACCGCGTACATGTCGGCGTACCGCTGCTGGCACGCCTCGGCCCGCCCACCGCATCTGCCGCCGGACGGCGACCGCCCGTTCACCGCCCCGGCCCACCTGCGCGGGCGCACCGAACCCCGCCGTCATGACGTGGTGGTGGCCGCCGACTGGCGGTTCCTGGCCGGTGTTCAGCGATCGGCGCTCGCCGAGATCCGGGCGATGCGCGCGGCCGGGCTGTCGGTGGCGGTCCTGCACCTGGAGGCGCTGCGCTCGGTGCACCGGCAGCGGCGGTCGATCGGCGCCGACGTGCAGCGGCTGATCAACACCGGTGAGATCGACCAGGTGCTGGAGACCGACGAGGTGACCGCCGGGCTGCTGCTGGTGCGGCAGCCCGAGGTGCTGCAGTTCGCGCCCGAGGACGGCTGCCGGATCCGCCCCCGAAGGCTGCTGCTGGCCGCCGGCCGGGGCCCGGCCCGCCCGGACGGCAGCGATCACCGGTACACCGTGGAGGCGGCCGGTACGGCGGCACGACGGCTGTTCCAGGCCGGCCCGCTCTGGTGCCCGGCCGGACCCGGCGTACGGGAGACGCTGTCCGGCGCCGACCTCACCGACTTCGACCTGCCGCCGGTCGCCGAACCGCAGGACGTGGCCCGCCCGCTGCCCGGCCCACGCGGCCCGGCGGTGGCCGGCACCGACCTGTGCGACGCCGGTGAGTGGCCCGGCGACCTGGCGGCGGCCCTGGCCGTACCCCGCCGGTGTGTGGACGCCGACATCCGGCTGCGCCTGCCGGACGGGACCCGGCGCCCGGCCGGCCTGCCCGCCTCCTGGCTGGTCTACCAGCCCGCCGACCTGGACTCCCGGACGTTCGCCGCCCAGCTCGACTTCTACCTGCACTTCCCGCCGGAGAACCAGGACCGGGTGCTGTCCCGGCCGGCCCTGGAGGCGGCCGCGACCGGCTGTGTCGTGCTCGTCCCGGAACACCTCGCCGGCGTCTTCGGCGAGACCGCCCTGCCCTGCGCGCCCGGCGACGTGCCGGCCCTGATCGACCGGCTGCGCACCGAACCCGGCCGGTACGCGGCACAGAGCATCCGGGCCCGTACCGCGGTCGCCCGGGACCACCAGCCGGCCCGGTTCGCCGAACGGATCGCCGGCCTGCTGGGGTCCGCGCTCCCGGCACCCGCGCAGCGTAGGCGTAACGGGTCCGGGCCCCGCCCCGTTACCTCGGAGGAAGTGCACCGATGAGGAGTTCCGCATGAGCAAAATGAGCCGAGTCCGCCGCCGGCTGCCGCGCCTGACCGGCCCGCAGGCCGGGGTGCTGTCGGCCGCCGGTGTCCTGTGCGCCGGCACCGCGGCCGCCGCCCTCCTCGGGCACCCCGGGATCGCCACCGCCCTGCTCGCCCTGCTCGGCGGGGTCATCGTGGCCGGCATCCTGCTGCTGTTCCGGCGCCTCGCCAAGGTGCAGCGGGCCGGGCTGGCCGCCCAGCGGGACCTGCGGACCACCGTCGAGGAGATGCAGCGCCGCCTGGTCGCGGCGGTGGAGCGGGAACGCCTCACCGCCGGCGACCGGCACCTGGAGCTGGCCGAGGCGATCGCCCGGGTCAAGCAGATCACCGACCGCAAGGCGGCCGCCACCCAGCTGCTGGCCCTGCCCCGCGAGTTCGAGGCCACCGTCCAGCTGTTCCAGGGCTTCACCCCGCGCGCCCCGATGCCGTCCTCCGGCGACTTCGCGCTCAACCCGACCGACCTGCTGGAACTGCTGCACCTGGTCCGGACCCGCAAGCCGCGCCTGGTGCTGGAACTGGGCAGCGGCACCTCGTCGGTGTGGATCGCCTACGTGCTGGAGAAGACCGGCGGCCGGCTGATCTCACTCGACCACGACGCCGGATACGCCGGGCGGACCCGGGCGGCGCTCGCCGCACACGGACTGGAGAAGGTCGCCGAGGTCCGCGACGCCACGCTCACCCCCGTCGACATCGACGGGCGCGACTACCCGTGGTACGACCCGGAGACCCTGACCGACCTGCACGACATCGACTTCGTGCTGATCGACGGGCCGCCCGCGTCGACCGGGGCGGACGCCCGCTACCCGGCCCTGCACATGATCGAGAAGCGGCTCGCGGACCGGGCCACCCTCGTCTTCGACGACGCCGGGCGCCCCGACGAACAGGCCGCCATGGCCGCCTGGACGGAGCGGTTCGACGGGCTGACCCGAGAGGGTGAGCTGCTCGGCCGGCACGCCGTACTGGCCTTCGCCCGGCCGCCCGCGTTGGCTGCCACCCACGCCTGATGACCGTCACGCTGACCCGGCGCCGCCCTCGACCGGCGCCGGGCGCCGCACCGCGCGCGTACCGGGGTGACATCGAAGGACTGCGCGCCGTCGCGGTCCTGCTGGTGGTCCTCGCCCACGTCGGCGTACCCGGCCTGGCCGGCGGATTCCTCGGCGTCGACGTGTTCTTCGTCGTCTCCGGCTTCCTGATCACCGGCCTGCTGCGGCGGGAACTCGAAACCACCGGGCGGCTCGACCTGGCCCGGTTCTACGCCCGGCGGGCCGTCCGGCTGCTGCCGGTGGCCACCCTGGTGATCGTGGTGACCCTCGCCGGCGCCTGGTTCTGGGCGCCACCGATCCGGTTCACCGCCTTCGCCGGCGACGCCCTCGCCGCCGCCACCTGGACCATGAACCTGCGCCTGGACACGGCCGGCACCGACTACTTCGGCGACCCGGTGCCGTCCCCGTTCCAGCACTTCTGGTCCCTCGCCGTCGAAGAACAGTTCTACCTGCTCTGGCCCCTGCTGCTGCTGGCCCGCAGCCGGCTGCTGCTGGTCGCCGTCACGGTCGCCTCGTTCGCCTGGTCACTGCACCACCTGTCGTACTTCGGCTCACCCGGGCGGGCCTGGGAACTCGGCGCCGGAGCGCTGATCTCCCTGATCGCCTGCCGCCGGCAGCCCTGGCTCGGCTGGGCCGGACTCGCCGTCGTGGTGGCCGGGGCACTCACCGTCGACCAGACCACCCGATGGCCCGGACTCGCCACCCTCATCCCCGTCCTCGGCACCGTCGCCGTCATCGCGGCCGGCGGCAACCGGCTCTTGGAGACCGCACCCATGCGGTGGCTCGGCCGGATGTCGTACGGCTGGTATCTGTGGCACTGGCCGCTGCTGCTCGCCGCCCCCGACGGCCTGGCCGCCCGCACCGGCGCCGTCCTCGCCGCGCTCGCACTGGCCGTGGTCAGCCATCACCTGCTGGAGAACCCGGTGCGGCATCACCGGATCTGGACCGTACGGCCGCGCCGTGGTCTTCTCCTCGGTCTCGGCCTGGCCACCACGGCCGCCGCCGTCGCCGGCGCCGGCATGCTCCGCCCGCCACAGATCCCGGCCCACGGCAGCGCCCCCGACGCCGACCGGGCCGTCGCCGCAGCCGGCGACCCGTCCGCCCGGCTCACCCGCCTCCTGCATGAGGCGACCAGCGCCACCGACCTGCCCCGCAACCTCACCCCCGCCCTCGACGACGTGGCCGACCAGCGGCTCGCCCCCCAGCGCGACGGCTGCCACGTCGGTCTGACCGGGCCGTTCCGGCCCAGGAGCGACTGCTCATACACCAGCGGTACGCGTACCGTCGTCCTCTTCGGTGACTCGCACGCCCTCCAGTGGTTCCCCACCCTCGACGAACTGGCCCGCAAGAACCGCTGGCGGCTCTACAGCTTCACCCGCAGCTCGTGCAGCCCCGCCGGGATCGCCCTCGACGAACGCCGGGCACAGAGCCGGTACACCGCCTGCGACGACTGGCGGACCCAGGTGATGGCCCGGATCGCCCAGCTCCGGCCGGACCTGCTGGTGGTGTCCTCCAGCGTCAACTACCGGCAGGTGCTGACCGGCGCCCCCGCCGACCCCGACGCCGTCTGGCAGACCGGCTGGGCCCGCGGCCTCACCGCCCTGAAACGCTCCGCCGACCGGGTGGTGCTGCTCGGCGACACCCCGTTCCTGAAAGTGGCTCCCGCCGACTGCCTCAGCCTCAACGCCACCAACGTGTCCGGCTGCGCCGACCCCCGCGACGAGATCCTGCCCGAACCCCGCTGGCGGGAGATCCAGCTGGCCACCGCCGACGCGGTCGGCATCCCGGTGGTGGACCCGGTGCCGTGGCTGTGCGTGGACCGGTGCCCGCTGGTGGTCGGGGACACCATGGTCTACCGGGACAGCAACCATCTGACCGAGGCGTACGCCCGCCTGGTCGCCCCCGTCATGGAGACCCGCCTGCCACGCCTGACCGGTTAGGGGCGAGCCCTCGGCGGGGGACGGCGGGTCCGCGTTCACCCGGCCGGGTCCGCGCCGGGACCGTCGCATTCGCCCGGCGGCCGCTGGGCGGCCCGGAGTGGCGCCCGCGTCGCGTGGTGGGGGCGGGGGATCCCGGGTCGGCGGGAAGTGGCCGATCGTACGGAAAATGTCTCAGTCTCCGGCGAAGGTCCACCGTGAGTTGAGCGCATAGTTAAGCCCCGGGATCAGCAGGATCGCCACCGCCTGGGCCAGCGGGAACGGGGCGCCGAGCCGCCCACCGCTCCAGAGGATCACGGTGTTGAGGGTGAACGCCGCCGCCGTGACGGCGAGGAACCGCGGGCCGGTGACGGCGTGCCCGGCGCCGGGGGTGAAGACCCAGGCGCGCTGCAGCAGGTAGGACACGGCGACGCTGGCCGCGAATCCGGCGGTGGAGGCGGGCACCGCCGGTATCCCGAACAGGGTGACCCCGGCGAGCCCGACCACGAAGTGGGTGACCGCGCTCAAACCCCCGCTGACCGCGTAACGGGCGAGGCGGGCCAGGCGGGTCAGCTGGTCAGCGTTCGGCACGCTGTTCGACCACCCAGCGTTCGGGTGCGACGGGCTGTTCGGGGACGACGGCTCCGGCGCCGGATCGTTCCCGGATCAGGTACCGGGGGCGGCCGCGGACCTCCTCGTGGATGCGGGCCAGGTATTCGCCGATGACGCCCAGGCCGATCAGGACGAAGGTGCCGGTCACCAGCAGCAGCAATATGACCGTGGTGAATCCGGCCACCGAGCCGCCGCTGACCCAGCGGACCAGGGTCTGTACCCCGAGGACCGCGGCGAACAGGGCGAATCCGAAGCCGGCCAGGGTGACCATGTGCAGGGGCGCGGAGGTGAACGAGGTGAGCCCGTTGACGGCGAGCCGGGCGAGGCCGCGGGCGGTCCACCGGGAGGCGCCGCCTTCCCGGTGGTCGATCTCGACCTCGACGGTGGCCCGGGTGAAGCCGATCCAGCTGCTGGTGCCGCGGAAGAACGACGAGTGTTCGGGCATCCGGGCCAGGGCGTCCACGGCGGGGCGGGCGAGGAGCCGGAAGTCGGTGGCGTCGACCAGGTCGACCCGGGTGAGGCGGGTGAAGGTGCGGTTGAACAGTTTCGCGGAGAGCCGGTTGCCGAGGGACTGGCCGGTGCGGTTGCGTTTGACCGCCTCGACCACCTGGGCGCCGTCCTGCCAGCGGCGGACCATCGCGGGGATCGCCGACGGCGGGTGCTGGAGGTCGGAGTCGATGACGACCACGGCGTCGCCGCCGGCGTGTTCGAGGCCGGCCAGCAGGGCCGCCTCCTTGCCGAAGTTGCGGGACAGGCGCAGGCCGCGGACCCGGCGGTCGAGCAGGGACTGCCGGCTGATCCGGGACCACGAGTCGTCGGCGGAGCCGTCGTCGACCAGGACGAGTTCGAAGTCGATCTGCGCGGCCTCCAGCACCTCGGTGAGCCGGGTCACGAACCGGTCGACGCCCGGTCCCTCGTTGTAGATCGGCGCCACCACCGAGATCATCGGGCCGTCCTCTCGCAGAACGGCACGCCGGCCAGGGTCCGGGAGGCCACGTCGAGGGAGTCGGCGTAGCGGGTCTGCAGGAACGGTTTGCCGGCGTTGGCCGTGATCGCCTCGTCGAGGAGCGCGCACCGGCGGGCGTTGCCGTCCGGGCCGGGTTCGAAGGCGGCCATCGCGGCGGAGAGCCGGGTGTCCAGCCGGGTGGCCGGGACGGCGGCGGCGGTGTCGGCGTAGGCGTGGTTGGCGGTGGCCGAGACGGTGCCCCAGAGCACGGTGGCGGCCAGGATCCCGATCGCGATCCGGCGCCTGGTCATCAGCAGCAGGGCGACGGTCAGCAGCATGCCGCCGGGCACGGTGAGGGCGGAGTCGCGCCAGCCCTGTTCCCACAGTTCGCGGCCGGTCATCGCGGCGCGCACCGCGACGCTCAGGGTGGCCAGCAGGGCGCCGGAGAGCAGGATCACCAGGGCGACGGCGGCGAGGCCGGCCAGCTCCCGGTTCGCCGGGCGCGGGGCTTGTCTCAGGAGCTTGCCGGTACGCACGGCGAGCACCCCGAGAACGATCAGCACGACCACCGGCACCAGCCCCCACAGCCAGGTCCCGTCGGCGCCGGTGGTGGCGGCCCGCCACTGCAGCGGTGGCAGCCAGGCGGTCATCCGGACCGGCAGCAGCAGGATCGACCGCCCGTCCACGATCAGGTCCGAGCCCTGGTAGCAGCCACCGCCGGCGCAGAATCCGCGGATGATCCAGCGGACCGTGCCGAACACCGGCAGGAATCCGGCCCAGAGCAGGGCGGCGAACCGGAATCCGGCGCCGCGGAACAGTTCCCGCGCGGTCAGCCCGAGCACGAACCGGCCGCGCAGCAGCACCGCGGCCCCGGCCAGTGGGACGGCGAAGTAGGCGGGTTCGTTGAAGACCGCCAGCGCGGCCCCGGCGGCCACCGCGAGCACCCCGTGCCACCAGCGGAACCGGTCCAGCCGGCAGGCCGCCGCGGCGACGGTGAGGACCAGGGCGGCGGTGCTGAAGTAGAGGCCGCCGAAGAGGACCGTGGTGCTGTCCGGCCCGGCCGCGACGAATCCGGCGCCGACCGCGTACGGGATCAGCAGCGCCACCACCGACGGGGTGGAGCCGAGCAGCCGGCCCCGGTTGAGCACGCTCTCGGCGAGGAGCACGGCGGCGAGGGTGAGCACGATCGCGGCGAGGACGGAGACGGCCCGCAGCATCACCGCGGCGGGTAGGCCGAGCTGCTGCATGCCGGTGAAGGCGAGCAGGTCGAGGCTCTTCTCCAGCATCCGGCCGAGGGGGCGGAAGTTGCCCAGCCGCAGGTAGGCGTCGCCGCTGGCGATGGTGTGGGTGACGATGGCGGCCGGGTCGTCGCGGAACATGCCGCCGTGCCAGTAGACGTTGAACCGGTGGTCCCGGGTGGGTGCGACGGCGAGCAGTGGGGTCAGTACGGCGAGCGGGACGAGCACGCACCGGCGGGCCACGTGACCCCACAGCCGCGGTGCCCCGGACTGCTGCGGTACCGAGACCGACAAGTCCGGAATTATCGTTGTCTGGGCCGTCATGTCTGCTGCAACGACTCCCGTACCGGCGGGGTTGTGTCCAGCATCTGCGGCAGTGTCGGCGGTCTCTCCGGGTCGACGAAGCTCACCCGGGTGGCGCCGTGCTCGGCGTACAGCCGGGACAGCCGCTCGGACAGCACCACGTCCCACGGCTGATCCGGGCGGTGCCGCTCCCAGGTCTGCCGGTCCGGCAGGTACTCCAGGATCAGCCCGGCCTTGCGCAGCAGCGAGAACTCCGGATTGTCGGTCAGCACCACGGCCCGGTGATCCGGCTCCACCAGCACCAGCCGGCGGACCGTCTGCACGAACTCGCGCAGGGTCGGCAGATCCAGCCCGATGGCCACGTACAGCCGGGCCGGCAGTGGCCGTTTGGCGGCGGCCCGCCGCTGTGGAACCCCGCGGCGGGCCCGGCGCATCAGCCGGATCGGATCCCGGGCCAGGCTCACCAGCCCGCGGCCCAGCCGGTAGGAACCACTGCCCCGCAGCCTGCGGACCGCCTCCCGCTCCTGGTCACGCTCCCCGGCCAGCCCGTCACAGCGGTCCCGCCAGGCGTCCCGCTCCTGCTCGATGGTGCGCAGCCGGACCACCAGCGACTGCAGCTCGTCCTCGTCGGGCATCAGCTTCCCGCCTTCTCGGTCAGATCGGCCAGCCAGTCCGCGGCGTCCCCGGCGCCGTTGCGGCGGGCCACCTCCGCGCAGCGGCGGCTCAGGGCGTCCCGGACGTCCGGCCGCACCGCGCGGGCCAGCACCCGGTCCAGATCGTCGCCGTCCGGATCCTCCACGATCAGTGCCGCACCCGCGGCCGCCGCGAACCGGGCCCGGCTGACCTGGTCGTCCAAGGCGGTCTCCCGGTTCGGTACGAAGACCGCCGGGATGCCGAAGGCGATCAGCTCATGGAACGAGTTGTAACCCGAAGCGCTCACCACCAGGTCGAAACCGCGCAGGTATCGACTGATCGGGTAGACCCGCACCACCCGGGTGCCGGGCGGCTGCGGCATCGGCTCGGTGGCGATCGCCGACTCGGCCAGCACCACCTGGAACCCCGCCGACCGCAGATGCCGGGCGATCCGGGCGGCCGGAGACGAGATGTCGTTGATGTTCCCGGCGCCCAGCTGCAGCAGCGCCGCCGGCCGGCCCGGCTCCAGCTCCAGGACCGTGCGGGCCTCCTCCGGCTCGACCAGGTCGCCCGGGTCCAGGTAGGTGATCGGGCCGACCAGGCGTACGCCGTCCCGGTCCGCGACCGTCGCCCCCTCGTCGGCCGGCTCGGCGAACTCGCCCGGCTCCAGCACGTGATCGAAGACCGGCCGGCGCTCGATCCACTCGGCGCCGACGTCCCGCCGCCACATCGGCCGCCGCACCCACACCCAGGTCACCTCCGGCCGGGCCCGGGCGGCCGCCACGATGCCGTCGTGCGGGACGCTGTCCACCGCCACCACGGCCGGGCGGTGCAGGTCGATCAGATGCTCCAGGCGGCTGCGCAGCAGCTCGGTCCAGTTCTGCCGGGGCAGGCCGAGGACACCACGGGACGGGATGTACTCGGTGAGGAACCCCTCCCGGTGCGCCACCGACGCGCCGTGCGACTGGGTGGCCACCACCACCGGGGTGTCGCCGGGCAGCCGCCGGCCGATCGCCATCAGCCGGGACAGGTGGCCGAGACCCACCCCGTTGTCGCTGACCAGCAGCACCGCGCGCGGCGGGGCCGGCGGTGGGCCGGCCAGCGCCGGCGGCTGCGGTGCGCCGGCCCGGACCCCGCGGTCGGCGAGCCGGGCCAGGTGGGACGGGTAGCCGTACCGGGACTCGATGAACTCCCGCCCGTGCAGCACGATCTGCCGGTACCGCTCCCGGTCCGCCCACAACTGGCGGACCAGCGGAAGCACCCCCGCCGGGGTGGTGTAGAGCGCGGCGTCGCCGAACAGCGGCCGGAAGTGCTCACCGACGATCACCGGCACCCCGGCGGCCATCGCCTCCATGATGGTGCGGCCGAACGCCTCGATCAGGTCCGGGTCGTGGAAGTAGACGAAGAAGTCGATCCCGTGCAGGAACGCGGCCGGCTCGACCGTGCCGAACTCGACGATCTCCCAGTTCGCCGGTCTGCGGCCGAGACGTTCCACGGCCAGCTCACCGCCGCCGAGGATCCGGACCCTCACTTCCGGATCGATGGGGTACGCCTGGAGCAGCTCCTCACGGGTCCGCGGCCACTTCACCGGATCCGGCCGTCCGTGCCGCCCGATGACCGGGGGCCGCCCGGTCCCGCCGTCCGGCGCCCGCCACCACTCCGACCCGTCGATGATCTCGTGCCAGTCGGCCGGGGTGAGCACCGCCGACGGATCGGCGCGCAGCACCTCCTCGCGGACCCGCGGACTGATCGGCGCCCATTCGATCCCGGCGCCGAACAGCTCGGCCACCCGATCCCGGACCTCGGCGTACCGGTAGTAGCGGGCCGGATCCCCGGCATCCCCCGGAGCCTGGTTGAGCACCATCACCGCCCGGCCGGAACGCACCCGGGGCAGCACCGCCGGATCCTCGGTGAAGATCCGGGGCTGGCGGACCACCAGCAGCCGGGCGGTCACCTCCTCGCCCTCGGACGCCAGCACCGCCGAACCGTCCCGGATCAACGCGACGATCAACGGGTGGAACGGGCGCTTCGCCTTCAGATGCGGCGACCGCACATGGACGAGCACCGTGGTCAGCCCGGCCCGGGCCTGGGCGCGGACCTCCGCGGCGATGCTGGCGGAGGTGCCTCCCGGATAGCGGAAGTCCGAGAGGATCGCCACGTCGTACACGGTCGCGGTCATGGTCACCTCAACGAACCGTGAACCCCCCGCGTCACGCACCCCACCCCCGGCGCGTTGATCCGGACGAGCTCTGAGGGGGGTCATTGCGCAGGCAGCACACCACACCGGACGCGTACGGCACCGACCTGCTGGAACGTCACTGGCGGAACCTGACCGCCGGGTCGCCCGGCGGCCCGGCCGCGGCGGCTCTGCACACCCGCTCGGCCTCGGCCCGCGCCCTGCTCGCCTGGGCCGCGGCCCGCCGGCCGGCCGACGAGCTGGTCGCCGCCGCCCGGGAGGGCCGGCTGTTCCCGGACGCCGACCCGTGGGCGCTCGGCGAACTCGCGCGGGTGATCTCGCTCCAGGACCTGTACCCCGGCGACCGGGGCGAGGGCCTGGTCCTCTTCGACTCGCTGCTGCGCACCTTCGGCCCGGCCGGGGTGGCGCCCGAACACCAGGGGCTGCACGCGCAGATCGCGTTCGCGACCGGCGACCTGGTCCGGGTGGCCCGGCTGCTGGCCGACTACCCGGACGTGCCCGCCCCGATCCGGGAGGCGCTCGGCGTCGACCTGTCCACCCGGGAGGAGTGGGCCGACCGGTTCACCGCCCTGCTCCCGGCGCCCGGACTCGACTTCGGCATCGACGCCGGCACCCTCTTCGACCGGATCGACTCCCCGGCGGTGCCCCGGCACGGGTCGGCGCACCGGATCAGCACCATCGTCACCACGTACCGGCCCGGACCGGAACTGATCACCGCGGTCCGCTCCCTGGTCGCGCAGAGCTGGACCAACCACGAGATCCTCGTCGTCGACGACGGCTCCGGCGCCGGCTACGAGGAGGTGCTGTCCCGGGCGGCCGCGCTGGACGCCCGGGTGCGGATCATCCGGATCCCGGCGAACAGCGGCACCTATCGGGCCCGCAACGCCGGACTGGACCTGGCCAGCGGCGAATTCGTCACCTTCCAGGACTCCGACGACTGGTCGCACCCGCTGCGCCTGCAACGCCAGGTCGCCCCGCTGCTCGCCGATCCGGCCCTGTTCGCGACCACCTCCGCCGCCATCCGGGTCACCCCCGACCTGGTGATCACCCGGCCCGGGTACGCCGAGTTCCGGTCGTACAACCTGTCGTCGGTGATGATCCGGCGGGAGACCGCCCTGGACCGGCTCGGCTACCTGGACCCGGTCCGCAAAGGCGCCGACGCCGAGTACGTGGAACGCGCCCGCGCCGTCTTCGGCCGGCCCGCCGTCCGGCACCTCGGCAGCGAACCCCTCGCCCTGATCCGGCTCGGCGCCGGCTCACTGTCCAGCGCCGACATCGGGCCCGGCTGGATGAGCCCGGCCCGGCACGCGTACCTGTCCGCCTTCCAGGCCTGGCACAGCCGGGTCGCCGACGGGCTGGAACCGGCGGTACGCCCGCGCAACCCCCGGTTCCGGGCCTTCGCCGCCCCGCGCGGCCTGGCCGGCGACGCCGGACTGCGCCGGTCCAGCTACGACGTGATCGTGGCCGGCGACTGGACCACCCGCGGCGACACCGACTGGCCGGTCGCCGAACGGGTCCGCGCCCTCGTCGAACCCGGCCGCACCGTCGCCGTCCTGCACGTGGACACCCCGGCCGGCGTCGCCGCCGGCCGCCCGCGACTGGACCCCACCCTCCAGCAGATGATCAACGCCGGGGTGGTCGACCAGGTGGTCCTCGCCGACGACATGCACGCCCGCCTGGTCCTGGTCCACCATCCGGCGATCCTCGGGTACGCGCCCGGCACCCCGTCCGGAGTCCGCGCCGGCCGGGTGGTGATCGAAGCCGACCCGGCCTGGCTGCCCGCCGCCGCCCACTGCGCCGCCGAGGCCCGCCGCCTGTTCGGCGTCGAACCACACTGGGCACCCACCGACCCGGCCGGCCGCGCCACCCTCACCGGCGGCGACGTCATCACCCGGATCGCCGCCGTCGACATCCCCGGAACCGTCAGCCCCCGCCGGTGGCGCCTGCACCGGTCCGGCCCCCGTGCCGACCGCCCGGTCATCGGCCGCGTCCACTCCGGCGGCTCGGCCGACTGGCAGCGCCTCACCGCGACCCTCGGCGGCACCACCGGCCTGGACGTCCGGATCCTGGCACACACCCCGCCGCCCGGCCCCGCCCCCGACGGCTGGCTGGTCTACCGCCCCACCGACGTGGACACCCGCGGTTTCCTGCACCAGCTCGACTTCTACCTGTACCTGCCGTCCGAGGAGCCGGCCGCGGCCACCTGCCCGGAGATCCTGACCGCGATGGCGGCCGGCTGCGTCCCGGTCCTGCCGCCCGGCCACGCGGTCGCGTTCGGGCCCGCCGCCCGGTACGCCGAGCCACCGGACGTGGCCGCCACGGTGACCGCCCTGCGCCAGGACCCGGCGGCGATGCTGGCCCAGTCCGCGCGGGGCCCGGCCTTCCTGGACCGGAACCACCGCCACACCCACTACGCGGACGCCGTCGCCACCCTCCTGAACCCGCCCCCCACCACCGGCGACGAGGTGATCACCGGCGAGATCATGCTGGCCCTCCCGTCGGGCGAGGTGGTGGCCCTGCCGACCCCGGTGACCTCGTAGCGGGAGCCCGGGTCGTGTGCCGGGCTGTGGCTTGAATCGAGCCACAGCCCGGCACACGAACGGAGGTCCTGACGCGGAGAGCTCTTCGGCGCCCGCCTCCGCCGCCGGCCCTCGGTGTGGTGGCCGGTGAGGGGCCCGCATGAGCGGGCGGCGGGGGACGGTCGGGAGGGGACGCCGACCGTGGCCGCCAGATGGCACGGGGCCATCCGTGATCCGTACCGGAGCGGGTTCTCAGAGGCGGTGGGCCTCGCGGACCGTGGTGACGCCGCGGGTGTCGAAGAAGCGTTTCGCGATGCGGGCCAGGTGGTCGGGGTCGTAGTCGCGGTGGTTCTGGACCAGGATGACCAGGTCGGCGGAGGCGGCGGCGCCCTCCAGGTCGTCGGTGCGGGAGACCGGCACGCCGTCCAGGTCCCACGTCGTCACGTGCGGGTCGTGGTAGGCGACGGTGGCGCCGAGGGCCGACAGTTGCCGGGCCAGCGGGGCGGCGGGGGATTCGCGCTGGTCGGCGATGTCGGGCTTGTAGGTGATGCCGAGCAGCAGGATGGTCGCTCCCCGTACCGCCTGGCCGTCGGTGTTCAGGAGGTTCTGCGCGCGCCTGGCGACGTACGCCGGCATGGTGGTGTTGATCTCCTGCGCCAGCTCGACGAACCGGAACGGGTAGCCGAGCTTGGTGCGCACGTTGTGGGAGAGGTAGTTGGGGTCGATCGGGATGCAGTGGCCGCCGACGCCGGGGCCGGGGTAGAACGCCTGGAAGCCGAACGGTTTGGTGGACGCCGCGTGGATCACGTCCCACAGATCGATGTCCAGTTCGTGGCAGAACCGCGCCATCTCGTTGACCAGCGCGATGTTGACGTGCCGGTAGGTGTTCTCCAGCAGTTTCGCGGTCTCCGCCTCCCGGGTGGACCGGGTGCGGACCACGGTCTGCACGAACCGGCCGTAGAACGCGGCGGCCGAGTCGGTGCACGGCGGGGTGTAGCCGCCGACCACCTTGGGGGTGTTGTGCGCGCCGTACACCGCGTTGCCCGGGTCGATCCGTTCCGGGGAGAACGCCAGGTGGAAGTCGATGCCCGCGGTCAGTCCGGAGAGGTTCTCCAGCAGCGGCCGGACCTCCTCGTCGGTGGTGCCGGGGTAGGTCGTCGACTCCAGCACCACCAGCGTGCCGGGGCGCAGGTTGCGGCCGATCGCCGCGGTGGCGCCGAGGACGGCCCGCAGGTCCGGCCCGTCGCCGTCGGACAGCGGCGTCGGTACGCAGATCACCGCGGTCCGGGCCGGTCCGATCAGGGTCTCGTCGGCGGTGGCTCGGAATCCACCGGTCAGCATCGCGCCCACGTCGGCGTCGCTGAGGTCGTCGACGTGTGAGCGGCCCGCGTTGAGCGCGTCCACCACGGTCTCGTCGACGTCGAAGCCGAGGACGGTGAGGCCGGCCCGGATCGCCTGCTGTGCCAGGGGCAGCCCGACGTACCCGAGTCCGAGGATGACGACGTCGTAGCTCAAGGTGGTCTCCTTCATGAGAGCAGGTCAGGCGACGGGGGCGGGCGGGACCGGCCGGTCGTCCCGGTCGGGGCTCGGCTGCCGGGGCGCCGCGGGGGTTCGCAGGGTGCGGTGCTGGAGTTCGAACGGGGAGGTGAACGGCAGGTAGGCCGGCAGGAATTCGGCGACCAGTTCCTCCTGGTCGGCGACGGCGGCGCTGTGCATGTCCACGTCGTTGAGGCAGAACGCGTCCACGTTGCGGCCGCGCAGCAGCCGGGCCAGCTGGAACGGGGTGGCCGGCTGGGCCAGGTCGGTGTAGAGGTAGCGGATCTTGCCGGGGGCGGCCTTGCCGGTCAGGTACGCGTAGTACTGCTGCAGCGACGACAGCAGCGAGATGTCGTCGGGGTGCCGGAACTGGTGCCCGGCGGTGGCGGTGACCTGCTCGGCGAACCGTTCCTCGATCTCGGCGATGACGCTGCGCCGGGACGGGTGCGGGGTGTGCATCATCTTGCGGGTCAGCATCCGGCCGAAGGTCTCCTGGATCAGCCGCCTGTTGTTCTTGGCGGCCGAGTCGGCGGGCCGGTCGGCGGGCCCGCGTGGCGCGGTGTCGACCCGGGCCGCGGAGGCGAAGAACTTGGTCAGCCCGCCGGGGGTGAAGAACAGGTTCGGGGTGACCGGCCGGCCCAGGATCACGTCGTCGTTGAGGTAGAGGAAGTGTTCGGCCAGCCCGGGGATCCGGTGCAGCCGCGACTCGATGGCCTGGGAGTTGAAGGTCGGCAGGGTCCCGGTGGCCCCGAAGATCTCGCGATGCGACACCACGGTCAGCCGCGGGTGGGTACGGTCCAGCCAGTCCGGCACCTGATCATCGGTGACCAGGAACACCCGGCGTACCCACGGGGCGAAGCAGTGCAGCGCGCGCAGCGAGTAGCGCAGTTCGTCGCGGCTGGTGTAGCGGGAGTCGTTGGCGGCCTGGACGCTGACGTCGCCGACCCAGGTGTTCTCGGCCAGCGCCCGGGCCTTGCGCCGCTGCCATTCCGGGTCGGATCCGTCCACCCAGGTGTAGACCACGTCGACCGGGAACTCGATCCGGTCCGGGTCGACGGCGGTGAAGATCCGGCGGGTGCGGTACGTGGTCGTGTCGTCCGGCGCGCTGAACGCCCCGAACACCGGCTCGGTGGCGGTGGTGACCGGTTCGTCCACGCCGATCGTGTCGGCCACCGGGTTGCGGCGCGGAGCGATCAACCGATCGTTCTGTACGCGCCAGAACTCCACTTCGCAGGCCAGGTCATGGCCGAGCACCAGACTGCCGCCGGGATCGGTGACCGGCCAGCACACCCCGACCACTTCCGGCGTACGGCGGCGGGGGCCGGGCCGGACCACCCGCAGCGAGCCGTCCCCGGCCGGGATCAGGCGGCGCAGCAGATCCAGCACGGCCGGCCGGTCGGTGGCGCGGACCGCGACGGCGGTGCGGGCCGGGTTGTTCGCCGGCACCCGGAACCAGTCGACGCCGGCCTCGTCCAGCGCCCGGATCACCCGCTCCAGGTTGTGCCGGCGCACGTCGGCGGGGGCGGCCGCCGGGTCGATCCGGGCGGTCAGCGTGCCGGCCGCGGTGCGGACCCGGATCCGGCCGTCGACGGCGCGGGCCCGGGCCGGGCCGAGCGGCATCAGGGTGCGGGCGACCCGCAGTCGCCGTTCCGGATCGACCCGGGGCAGGACTCGCGCCTCGACGGTCTCGAAGATCCGCCGGCGGACCGACCACGGGGTCAGCCGCAGGACCTGTCGCAGGGCCACGCCGTCGTCCTTTCGCCGCACATTCGCCGAGGGTTCCAACGTCACGATCGAAACCAAAGTTGCGGTCTATATCCCCTTTAATTGGGTTATACGACTTTAGGGGCGCTCACGCACCGAATCGCCGGACTGCCACCCCTAGGGGAACGCCTAGGGGTCTCGGCCGATGCGGTTGTTGCGCGGGCCGGGCATGGTGGAGAGAGGTGACTACGGCGGGAGGCCGGCGATGGGCAAGGCAATCGCGTTCCTGGTGGCGGTGGTGGCCGTGGGCTGGGTGGCCAGCTCACTGCTCGGGCCGCTGATCTACTACCTGATCGTGGGCGCGCTCGTGGTCGGCGGCGGCGCCTACCTCTACTCGAAGGTCAAGCGCGGCATCGCGCCGGGCACCCGCACCCAGCGGCGGATCGAGGCGGCCACTCGCACCTACCGCATGCGCAACCGGTGAGCCCGCGGCGGGACCGCTAGGCTTGGGCGACGCCATCCTTTTCGACCAACGGGAAGTCGCACCGTGTTTGACACTTTGAGTGACCGCCTCTCCGGGATCTTCGGCAAGCTCCGCGGCAAGGGCAAGCTCACTGATGCCGACATCGACGCCACCGCACGCGAGATCCGTCTCGCGCTGCTCGAGGCCGACGTCGCGCTACCGGTGGTCAAGGCGTTCATCGCCAGCCTGAAAGAACGTGCCCGCGGCGCCGAGGTCTCCCAGGCCCTCAACCCGGCCCAGCAGATCGTCAAGATCGTCAACGAGGAGCTCATCCAGATCCTCGGCGGCGAGGGGCGGCGGCTCCAGTTCGCCAAGCAGCCGCCCACCGTGATCATGCTGGCCGGTCTCCAGGGTTCGGGTAAGACGACGCTGGCCGGCAAGCTGTCCCGCTGGCTCAAGGGCCAGGGCCACCAGCCGCTGCTGGTCGCCTGTGACCTTCAGCGCCCCAACGCGGTCAACCAGCTCCAGGTGCTCGCCCAGCGGGCCGGCGTGGACGTCTACGCCCCGCAGCCCGGCAACGGCGTCGGCGACCCGGTGCAGGTGGCCCGCGACTCGATCGAGCACGCCAAGCGGACGGCGAAGGACATCGTCATCGTCGACACCGCCGGCCGTCTCGGCATCGACGCCGAGATGATGCAGCAGGCCGCCGACATCCGCGCCGCGGTCGACCCGGACGAGGTCATCTTCGTCATCGACGCGATGGTCGGCCAGGACGCGGTGCGCACCGCCGAGGCCTTCCGCGACGGCGTCGGCATCACCGGTGTGGTCCTGTCCAAGCTCGACGGCGACGCCCGCGGTGGTGCCGCGCTCTCCGTCCGGCACGTCACCGGCCAGCCCATCCTGTTCGCCTCCACCGGTGAGAAGCTGGAGGACTTCGACGTCTTCCACCCGGACCGGATGGCCGGCCGGATCCTGGACATGGGCGACCTCCTGACCCTCATCGAGCAGGCCGAGCAGGCCTTCGACGAGGACCAGAAGGAGAAGATGACCAGCAAACTGCTCGGTGGCGAGCAGTTCACGCTGGAGGACTTCCTGGACCAGCTGATCGCGGTCCGGCGGATGGGCCCGATCGCCAACATCCTCGGCATGATGCCCGGCATGGGCCAGCTCAAGGGCCAGCTCGACGACCTGGACGACAGCCACTTCGACCGGGTCACCGCGATCATCCGCTCGATGACGCCCGCCGAGCGCACCAACCCGAAGATCATCAACGGCTCGCGCCGGCTCCGCATCGCCAACGGTTCCGGCGTCACCGTGATGGACGTGAACCAGCTGCTCAACCGCTTCACCGACGCGCAGAAGATGATGAAGCAGATGACCGGCATGATGGGCCTGCCCGGCGGTCGCCGCAGTGCCACCAAGAGCCAGAAGAACAAGCGCAAGGGCACCAAGGGCGGCAACCGGCCCCGCGTCGGCGGCCGTCCCGGCGGGATGCCGGGCGGATTCCCCGGCGGCATGCCCCAGCTCCCGCCCGGCCTGGACCCGAACGCGCTGGCCGGTGGCGGTGGCCTGCCGCCCGGCTTCAAGCTGCCGAAACTCGACTTCAACAAGCTGAGCAAGCCGAAGGACGAGGATCGCTGATCGATTTCACCCGCTGGAGTGAGGGCACGGAGCAGTAGGCCCGCGACTATTGCTCCATGACTTTCGAGGTGCCCGCCCAGGGCCGCTGGACCGTCGACGACATGGCGATCTTCCCGGAGAAGTTCCGCTACGAGCTCGTCGACGGTGTGATCGATTTCCAGGACCGCGCCCCGCTCACCTGGCTGGCCGGTGTCGCGGTGATGGGTGCGCTCAAGGACGGCTGCCCGCCCGGGCTCCGGGTGGTGCCGTGGGCGCCGATCCTGCCCGCCCCGCCGACCATCGCGGTGCTCGGCGGCGACGGCGCGGTGCTGGTGGTGGACGTGGTGCAGGCCGACTGGTCGTTCATCGACCTGCACGCCCGGACCCGCCTGTTCGCCGCGCTCCGCGTCCCGCAGTACTGGGCGGTCGAGCCGATGGGCTGGCGCGAGCTCGTGCTGACCGTCTTCGGCGGCCCCGACGACGACGGCTATGTCGTCGAGTCGAGCACCCGCGACGTCTTCCGCACCGACGACCCCTACCCGGTGACCGTCGACCTGCCGTCGATGGCCAGGCGCTGGCCGGTGGTGTCGGAATTCCATCGGTGGTGATGAAAGCGCGGTCAGGGCGCGCGTACAGGTGATACGGAGCAGGCTGACTCGCACCTACTGGATATGGAGCAAACGAACTGAGTGGCGATCCGTATCGAAGGGGCGAGCGTCAGCCCGGTTCTGGCGTTCGACGTCCTCCTGGCCGTCGAGGTCATCTCACCGTCGTCGGTCTCCACCGATCGCGAGGACAAGAAGAAGATCTGCGCGGACAGCCCGGATCCCCCGCTACCGGATCATCGATCCGCTCGCGGAGCGGGTCACACTGACCGAGTTCGTGCTCGGGCCGGACGGGCGTTACCAGCGGACGCTCCGCACTGAGGAGCGGGTGGCCCTGGACAGCCCCTGGGAGATCACCCTGGACGTGCCGGCCCGGACGCAACGGCGCGACCGCATCCAGCGGGCCCGGCGCGCCTGATCCGCGATCGTCCGGTAGGACTTGTGTATGGCGCTTCATGTGCGTGGGACGGTTCTGCCGGACGGCGAGGTCCGGGATCTGTGGCTGGTCGGGGACCGGGTCACCTTCGAGCCGGTGAGCGGGGCCGAGACGATCAGCGACGGTGGGTTCGTGCTGCCGGGGCTGGTGGACGCGCACTGTCACCTGGGGATCGCGTTCGGGGCGAAACCGATCACCGGTCTCGATCAGGCCCGTGAGCTGGCCCATCAGGATCGGGACGCGGGTGTGCTGGCGATCCGGGACGCCGGCTCGCCATACCCGTACCCGGAGCTGGATGACGAACCGGGAGTGCCCCGCCTGGCCCGCGCCGGTCGTCACGTCGCCGCGCCGCGGCGCTACCTGCGGGACATCGGCGTCGAGGTGGCCGCGGACGAGGTGGCCGCCGCGGTGACCGCGCAGGCGAAGGCGGGCACCGGCTGGGTGAAGCTGGTCGGCGACTGGATCGACCGGGGTGTCGGCGATCTGGCGCCGAGTTGGGACGCCGGCACGATGGCCGCCGCGGTGGAGGCGGCGCACGCGGCGGGCGCCCGGGCGGCGGTGCACACCTTCTCCGAGGAGGGTGTGGAGATCATGGTGCGGGCCGGGGTGGATTCGGTGGAGCACGGCACCGGGCTCACCGTGGACCTGGTCGACGAGATGGCCCGCCGGGGGACCGCCCTGGTGCCCACGATGATCAATATTCGGACGTTCGGGGCGATCGCCGACAGCGCGCGGGGCAAGTTCGACGGCTATGCCGATCACATGATCGCTCTGCGGGACCGCTTCCCGGCGGTGGTGCTGGCCGCGTACGAGGCGGGTGTCCCGATCTTCGTGGGCACCGACGCGGGCGGCGGCATCCGGCACGGGCTGGCCGCCGAGGAGATGCTCTACCTGCACGAGGCCGGGATCCCGGCGGTCGACGTGCTGGCCGCCGCCTCGTGGCGGGCCCGGGAGTGGCTGGGTTTCCCGGGCCTGGTGGAGGGCGGCCTGGCGGACCTCGTGGTGTACGACACCGATCCCCGGGTGGATCTGCGGGTGGTGCGGGCGCCCCGCCGGATCGTGCTGCGGGGCGCCGTGATCAGCTGATCGTCACCGGACGAAACGCCAGAGTCGCATCTCCGCGCCGGCCGGGCAGGCCAGGACGTCCGCGGTCCACGCGCAGTCGCCGCTGGTGCCGGACGTCTCGGGCAGGTCGGTCCGGCGGCCGTCGATCGCCGAGACCACCGCGTAGCCGGTTCCGTTCCGGAGCAGCACGTCACGATCGTCGAGCCAGGCGCCCCGGCCCGGGCCGTGAAAGACGATCAGGCCGTCCGGGCCGGTGATCGTCGTGGTGCCGTCGCTGCCACTCAGGAGCCGTCCGCCGGACAGCGCCGCGTTCGGGGCCTGGATCACGGTTCGCTGGCCGTCGTCGGTCACGCAGAACCGGTCCGTCCCGCACCGCTGGAACCGTTCCAGCCCCGGCCCCTCGGCCAGTCCCGGATAGCGGTCCAGCGCGGTGGTGTCGACGTGGGACAGACCGGTGACCCAGATGTCCTTCCCGGTGCGGGTGAACAGCCGATCACGTTCGATGTACGCGTCCTGGGCCTCGGCCGCCGTCCGGCCCCCGCCCGACCAGGTCTCCCCGGTGCGCATGCCCCGCACGATCAGCCGGCCGCTCTCGGTGATCTCGTAGAACCGGTCGCCGGCCCGGGTGATCGGAATCAGCGGGTTGTCGACGGTCCCGTCCGGGCCGAGGGCGAACAGCACCGTGTCGACGGTGTCGCCGGGCATCCGCCGGGGGCGCAGATCGCTGTCCGCCGGGATCCGCCACAGCCGTCCACCGCCGTCGGCCAGGTCGTATCCGGAGACCGAGCCGTCCGGGAACCGCATCACCAGTTGCTCGTCACCGGCGACGATCTGTGTTCCGGGGCCCCAGCCGAACTGGAGCAGGGTCTTCCCGGTGGCCGGATCCACGGCCACCGCGTCCACCGCGTCCCGGTCGGCCGGGCTGGAGCTGGGGGTGGCTACCAGCAGCGGGCCGCCGGGCACCGCGACCACACCACCCTTGTCGCTGTAGTCGCCGTACGGCCCGCCGGCCCAGAGGGTGGCGCCGGTCCCGGCGTCCAGCGCGACCACCCGGTTCTCCCCGGACGGGATCTCCAGCACCGAGAAGATCCGGCCGTCCGCGGCGGTGGTCTGGTGCCAGACGTTCTGGTCGCTGCCGAACACGACGGGCCCGGTCACCGGGCTCATCCCGCGGATCCGCCCGTCCGGGGCGGTGGGCAGCACCGGCCGCGGATCCGGCTGGAACCGGGCCACCACCCCGATCCCGGCGATCAGGGCCAGCACCGCCCCGGCCGCGGCCAGTGCGGCCTGCCGCCGGCCGCGCTGCCGGCCCCGGCGGATCACCTGCTCGGGGGGACCCAGCGGCAGCGTGTCGGCCTGCCGGCCCAGTGCGGTGAACAGTTCGTCGAGGTCAGCGGGCACGGCGGGCTCCCTCCGGGGCGCGGGTCTCGGCGAGGGCGGCGGCGAGTGCCGTCCGGCCCCGGGAGAGCCAGGACTTGACGGTGTTCGGGGTGCTGCCGGTCTCCTCGGCAATCTCGGTGATGGACCGGTCCAGCAGGTAGTGCAGGGCGAGCGCGCGCCGGTGCCGGTCGGGCAGCGCCCGCATGGCGCGGACGAGCAGGACCACGTCCTCGGACGGCGGCTCCACCGGCGGGGCGGGCGGCTCGGCGGCGGCGCGGGCCCGGCGGATCCCGATCCGGCGCCACCGGTCGGTGGACAGCCGGTTCACCACCAGCCGCAGCCAGGCTTCCGGGTCGTCGTACCCGGCCAACCGCCGTCGTCGCTGCCAGGCCCGGGCGTACGCCTCCTGCACCAGGTCCTGGGCTTCGGCCGCGTCCCCGGTGAGCCCGTATGCGTATCGCAGCAGCCGCCGGGACGTGTCCCGGTAGAAGCCATCGAAGTCCATTCGTCACTCCCGTTCGTCTCCGTTGAGGGACACGGGATGCCCACCCGGCTGGTTGCGGAGGTGGCGCGACTACGATGCTTCCTCATGGCTCGCGTGCTCACTCCCCGTGCGGAGGACTTCCCCCGCTGGTACCAGGACCTCATCGCCAAGGCGCAGCTCGCCGACAACGGCCCGGTGCGCGGCACGATGGTGATCCGGCCGGTCGGCTGGGCCATCTGGGAGCGCATGCAGGCCGACATGGACCTGCGCATCAAGGAGTTGGGCGTGCAGAACGCCTACTTCCCGATGTTCATCCCGGAGAGCTACCTGCGCCGTGAGGCCGACCACGTGGAGGGCTTCTCCCCGGAGCTGGCCGTGGTCACCCACGCCGGCGGCAAGCAGCTCGCCGAGCCGCTGGTGGTCCGCCCCACCAGTGAGACCGTGATCGGCGAGTTCATGGCCAAGTGGGTCGACTCGTACCGTGATCTGCCCCTGCTCCTCAACCAGTGGGCCAACGTGGTCCGCTGGGAGCTGCGCCCGCGGACCTTCCTGCGGACCACCGAGTTCCTCTGGCAGGAGGGGCACACCGCGCACGCCACCGAGGCCGACGCCCGGGAGCACGCGCGCGACGTCCACAAGAACGTCTACGAGCAGTTCATGACCGAGCTGCTGGCGATCCCGGTGGTGCCGGGCCGCAAGACCCGTGGTGAGCGGTTCGCCGGCGCCACCAACACGATGACCGTCGAGGCCATGATGGGCGACGGCAAGGCGCTGCAGATGGGCACCTCGCACGAGCTGGGGCAGAACTTCGCGAAGGCGTTCGACATCACCTACTCGTCGGCGGAGCGCACCGTCGAGCACGCCTGGACCACCTCGTGGGGCACCTCGACCCGGATGGTCGGCGGCCTGATCATGGTGCACGGCGACGACAACGGCCTGCGGCTGCCGCCACGGCTGGCGCCGATCCAGGTCCAGATCATGGTGGTCAAGGCCGGCGAGGGCGTCACCGAGGCCGCGACCCGGCTTCGCGACGACCTCAAATCCGCTGGTGTACGGGTGAAGCTCGACGATCGTGCGGACATCCCCTTCGGGCGGCGAGCCGTCGACGCCGAGCTGCAGGGCATCCCGATCCGGGTCGAGGTGGGCCCGCGGGACCTGGCCAACGGCAACGCCGTGGTGGCCCGCCGGATCGACGGCTCGAAGTCACCGATCGCGCTGGCCGAGGTGACGAACGCGGTGGTCGCCGCGCTCAAGGCCGACCAGCAGCGGCTGTACGACGACGCGCTGGCCTTCCGCGAGGAGCGCACCGTCGACGTGAAGACGCTCGGCGAGGCGATCGAGGCGGCGCAGACCGGCTGGGCCCGGGTGCCGTGGTCGGCTGTCGGCGAGGCCGGTGAGAAGGAGGCGAACGGCAAGGCGGTGACGGTCCGCTGCCTGACCCGGCCGGACGGTTCGATGCCGGAGTCGGACGAGGAGACGGACCTGATCGCGTACGTCGGTCGCTCGTACTGAATCGTGGGTTTTGATCCGGGTCGTCTGATCCTGCACCGCGACACGCATCACGGCGGGATCGGCTTCGTGCACCCCGGCCGGGTGATCTCGGACGACGAGCGCGGGCTGCTCATCTGGGTGGCCCGCGGCTCGGTGGTCGCGGTGGAGCGGTCGCTGGACGGCCGTGGGCCGCGGGACTTCCCGTTCGCCGACTGGATGGCGCAGGCCCGCGAACCCCGGACCGCGCGGTGGAACGGTCCGGGGGTGCTGCGGTTCTTCCCGCCGGGGGAGAACCACTCGGTCTGGTTCTTCCGGGACGACGAGGGCGCCTTCACCGAGTACTACGTGAACCTGGAGGAGTCGGCGGTCCGCTGGGACGACGGCGGTGCCGCCGGGATCGACGTGATCGACCAGGATCTGGACATCGTGGCCCGCGCCGACGGCACCTGGCGGTGGAAGGACGAGGACGAGTTCGCCGAGCGGCTGGCCCGCCCGGACCTCTACTGGGTGCCGGACGAGGCGGCGGTGTGGGCCGAGGGCCGCCGGGTGATCAAGCGGATCGAGGCGAGGGCGTTCCCGTTCGACGGCACCTGGTGTGATTTCCGCCCGGACCCGTCCTGGGAGACCCCCACTGAGCTGCCGAAGGGCTGGGATCGCCCGGTGGTGGCCCGAACCTGAGGCCGGTTGGGTGCGATGCCGGATCGTCTGGCAGAATGGCTTGTTGGTATCCGGCTAGCGACAGGCGCCCTCTAACCCCTGATCGTGACGCCAATCCACGAGGCTTCGGTCCCGCAATCCCCACGTGGGTTCCGGTCGGCTTCACCCACGTATTCACCAGGAGCGAAAACACCGTGGCCGTTAAGATCCGGCTCCTGCGGATGGGCAAGATCCGCAACCCGCAGTACCGCATCGTCATCGCCGACTCGCGCACCAAGCGTGACGGTCGCGCCATCGAGTACGTCGGCATCTACCAGCCGAAGGAACACCCCTCGGTCATCCAGGTGAAGTCCGAGCGTGTGCAGTACTGGCTGTCGGTCGGCGCGCAGCCGAGCGAGGCCGTGCAGCGCATCCTCGAGAAGACCGGTGACTGGCAGCAGTTCAAGGGCCTCCCCGCCCCGCCGCCGCTCCTGGTCAAGGAGCCGAAGGTCAAGCCCGAGGTCACCGAGGAGGAGGCCAAGCCGGCCGCCACCCCGAAGAAGGCCAAGAGCGACGCCAAGGCGGAGACCACCGAGACCGCTGAGGACCCGGCCGGTGCCGGCGCCGACGCGAGCTGACGGGGCGCTCCGGCCCGCGCTGGAGCACCTCGTCAAGGGCATTGTGGACAACCCGGACGACGTCCGGGTTCGTCTGGTCGACTCGCGCCGTGGTAAGCGGCTCGAGGTCCGCGTGCACCCCGAGGACCTGGGAACGGTCATCGGGCGCGGCGGGCGGACGGCCAAGGCCCTGCGTCAGGTGATCGGCTCGATCGGCGGGCGTGGCATCCGGGTCGACATCGTCGACGCGTACTGAACGATGCTGCTCGTCGTCGGCCAGATCGGTAAACCGCACGGCATCCGGGGCGAGGTCTCGGTGGTCGTGCGGACCGACGAGCCCGAGGAACGCTTCACCGCCGGTTCGGTGTTCATCACGGAGGTCCCCAGGGACCGCCGGGTGAGTGCCGGCCCGGCGGCCGCGCCCGCTCCCGGTGCTCGCTTCGAAATCCCGCAACAGCTCACCCTCGAATCGATCCGCTGGCACCAGGGCCGCGGCATCGCCGTCTTCGAGGGCATCCACGACCGCAACGTCGCCGAGGCGTTGAAGGGCGTGTTCCTCCAGGTGGACAGCTCCGAGCTGACCCCGCCGGAGGATCCCGAGGAGTTCCACGACCACCAGCTCACCGGGCTGAAGGTGGTGTCCGCGGACGGCACCGAGCACGGCACCGTGCAGCGGATCGAGCACGCGCCGGCCTCGGACCTGATCGTGCTCGCCAAGACCGGTGGTGGCACGGCTCTGATCCCGTTCGTCACCGCGATCGTCCCGACCGTGGACCTGGGCGCCGGCCGGATCGTCGTCGACCTCCCGGAAGGCCTGCTCGACCTGTGAGGGTTGACATCGTCTCGATCTTCCCGGACTACTTCGCGCCGCTCGATCTCTCGCTGATCGGCAAGGCGCGGGCCGCCGGGACCCTCGAACTGGCCGTGCACGACCTGCGCACCTGGACGTCCGACGTGCACCGGACGGTGGACGACTCGCCGTACGGCGGCGGGCCGGGCATGGTGATGCGCCCGGAACCCTGGGGACAGGCCCTGGACGCCGTGGTGTCGGACGGGGCCACCCTGGTCGTACCGTCGCCGGTCGGGAAGCCCTTCACCCAGGCCGACGCCCACCAGCTCGCCGGCCTGGACCACCTGGTCTTCGCCTGCGGCCGGTACGAGGGCATCGACCAGCGGGTGCTGGACGAGGCCGCGGACCGGATGCCGGTGCGTGAGGTATCCCTCGGCGACTACGTGCTGTTCGGTGGTGAGGTCGCGGTCATCGTGATCCTGGAGGCGGTCACCCGGCTGCTGCCCGGGGTGCTCGGCAACGCCGACTCGCTGACCGAGGAGTCGCACGCGGCCGGCCTGCTGGAGGCCCCGGTCTACACCAAGCCGCAGGAGTGGCGGGGCCGTGAGGTGCCGGACGTGCTGCGTTCCGGGGACCACGGCCGGATCGCCCGCTGGCGCCGGGAGCAGAGTCTGCTGCGCACCGCCGACCGCCGGCCCGACATGTACGCCTGCTACCCACCGGAGAATCTCGACAAGAGGGACCGGAAGGCCATCGCCGAGGCCGGATTACAGCTCCCCGCTCCGCGTGTGGCAGAGTAGTGGGGTTGCCGTGTTCGCTCACACCGTGAGCTGGCCACGAGGATCCTCTGAGGTGGTGGAGGATCAGCATTGCCCACGTGCGCGCCGACTCCCGGTGCGCCTATCGAGTACGAGGATGCAGCGATGAACACGCTGGACGCTATCGACGCCCAGTCGGTGCGCACCGACCTCCCCAACTTCCGGGCCGGTGACACCGTCAAGGTGCACGCCCGCGTCGTCGAGGGTAACCGGTCCCGTGTCCAGGTCTTCCAGGGCGTCGTGATCGCCCGTCAGGGCAGCGGCCTGCGGGAGACCTTCAAGGTTCGCAAGATCAGCTTCGGTGTCGGCGTCGAGCGGACCTACCCGCTGAACAGCCCGGCCATCGACAAGGTCGAGGTCGTCACCCGCGGTGACGTCCGTCGCGCCAAGCTCTACTACCTGCGCGAGCTGCGCGGTAAGAAGGCGAAGATCAAGGAGCTGCGGGAGAAGCAGACCGTCTGATCTCCGCGGTGCGGGTGCACTGTTGGTGAACCATTCCAGTCCTACCGCCCGTAACTTCCCGTAGCCGGGAAGCTCGGGCGGTAGTGCTGTATCCGGGGACGGTTCGGCCGGTAGGCGGCGGGAGATGCGAAGCGTGGATCCGATGGAAGGCTATCGGCCGGCACGGCGGCGGCGTGGCGTGGTGCGGAAGGAGATGCCTCTCTGGCAGGAACTTCCTCTGCTGCTGATCGTGGCGTTCTGCCTGGCCGTGTTGATCCGGACCTTCCTGGTCCAGGCCTTCTTCATCCCCTCCGGGTCGATGGAGAACACCCTGCAGATCAACGACCGGGTGCTGGTCAACAAGGTCGTCTACGACATGCGTGATCCGCTGCGCGGCGAGGTCGTGGTGTTCCGCGGCACCGACGACTGGGCGCCCGAGGTGACCGAGCCGGTCAGCGACGCGTTCATCGCCAAGCTCGGCCGGACCATCGGTGACCTGGTCGGGGTCAGCCGCCCCGGCGAGCGCGACTTCATCAAACGGGTGATCGCCCTTCCGGGCGACAAGGTCGCGTGTTGTGACGCGCAGGGTCGGATAACCGTCAACGGGGTCGGCATCGACGAGGAGTACATCACCGACGGCTTCAACTCGGATCTGAGCCAGCCGCCGATCCCCGGGCAGTGCACCAGCCGCCGGTTCGCCGAGGTGACCCTGCCACCCGGGCAGATGTTCGTGCTGGGCGATCACCGCTCGGTCTCGCAGGACGCCCGCTGCCAGGGGCCGGTCCCGATCGAGAACATCATCGGCCGGGCCTTCGTGATCGTCTGGCCCAGTGACCGTTTCACCGGCCTGGACGTCCCGGACGTGTGGAAACAGTTCGACGAGCAGTTCCCGTCGGCCGCCGCGGCCCGTCCGGTCGAGGTCCGGGAACCCGAGCCGATCGTCGCGGCGAATATGTTCCCCCTCCTACTCGGTGTGGTTTTATCCGCGCGTTCCGGCATGTCGTTCGCGACTCGACGACGTAGGCTCCGAGCGTGATTGACGAGCACACCGAAAAGCGCAAGGGATCTTTCTGGCGCGAACTCCCCATCCTCCTGGGGGTGGCGATCCTCGTCGCCGTCCTGGTTCGCGCCTTCGTCCTGCAGACCTTCTACATCCCGTCACCCTCGATGCAGCACACGCTCGAGCTGTGGGACCGGGTGCTGGTCAACAAGCTCGTCTACAACTTCCGGGAGCCGCGGCGGGGCGAGATCATCGTCTTCAAGGCGCCCACCGCGTGGCAGTCCGGCGCCGACGGCGAGGACTTCATCAAGCGCGTCATCGGCCAGCCCGGCGACAACATCGTGTGCTGCGACGCCGAGCGCCGTCTCATGATCAACGGTCAGTCGCTGGACGAGCCGTACGTCTACGTCGAGTCCGACGGCACCCGCAACCAGGTCGCCGACCAGGACTTCGACATCACCGTGCCGAACGACCGGCTCTGGGTGATGGGCGACCACCGGGAGGCGTCCGGCGACTCGCTCGAGCACTACCAGCAGAGCGCCGCCACCGACGAGGCCGGCAAGATCCTGGAGGCGACGATCCCGGTCGACTCGGTGGTCGGCCGGGCGTTCACGATCTTCTGGCCGGCCGGCCGGGCGACGCTGCTGTCGGTTCCCGAGGAGTTCGACGCCATCCCCGACGCGGCGAAGTGACATTCGCGCAATAGGCTTGGTCGCGTGACCGAGGTGATAGACCGACGCGCCGGCCGGGTCCTGCTGGTCGATCTCTCCGGCCGTGTGCTCCTGCTGCACGGTGGTGACCCGGCGCGCCCGGGGACCGGCTGGTGGTTCACGCCCGGTGGCGGCCTGGACCGGGGCGAGACGACCCTCGACGCCGCCGTCCGGGAGCTGTTCGAGGAGGTCGGGCTGCGAGCCGACCCCGCCGACCTGGGTGAGCCGGTGCGCAGCGAGGTGACCGAGTTCTCCTACGGCGGCCGGGCGTATCGTCAGGAGCAGGACTTCTATCTGTTCCGGGTGCCCGGCTGGCAGGTCGACACGACCGGGATGGACGAGGAGGAACAGCTCACCATCACCGGGCACCGGTGGTGGTCGGCGGCCGAGATCGAGGCGAGTCGCGAGGAGATCTTCCCGCGCGACCTGGCGGCCCTGCTCCGGCCGTTGACCGGCGACGTCACCGAGGGATCCTGACATGCTGGCCCCACCCCGCACCGTGGTCCGCCGCGAGGCCGGGCTGTACGCCCTGGAGCAGGCGCTGCAACGCCGCGGCTTCCGGCACGTGGCCGGCGCCGACGAGGCCGGCCGGGGCGCCTGCGCCGGGCCGCTGGTCGCCGCCGCGGCGATCCTGCCGGAGGGCCGGCGCGGCGAGATCCCCGGCCTGGCCGACTCCAAACTGCTGACCGCCGCCGCCCGCGATCGCGTCTACGACCAGGTGGTGGCGAAAGCGCTGGCCTGGTCCGTGATGATCATCCCGCCGGCCGAGGTCGACGCCCGCGGCCTGCACGTCTGCAACCTCGCCGCGATGCGCCGCGCGCTGGCCTCGCTCGACGTCCCCCCGGACTATGTGCTGACCGACGGCTTCCCGGTCGACGGCCTGGGCGCGCCCGGCCTCGCGGTGTGGAAGGGCGACCGGGTGGCCGCCTGCGTCGCCGCCGCCAGCGTGCTCGCCAAGGTCACCCGGGACCGGCTGATGGTCGAGCTGGACGAGCGGTTCCCCGCCTACGGGTTCGCGGTGCACAAGGGGTATATCACCGAGGAGCACAGCACCGCGCTGACCACCCACGGGCCGTGTGCCGAGCACCGGTTCTCGTACGTCAATGTCGCCGCCGCCTCCGGGCGTGGCAACCGGCCGCCGCGGGCCCGCCGCCCCGCCGCGACACCGGCGCCGTCTCTGTTTGACGATGTATCCGTTACCGAGCCGCTGCTGATTCCCGGGACCGCTGAGGGTACCGTCGGCGTGGCGTCGGGCGAGCAGCCTCAGCCGTCGCCGTCGGTGGGGGAAGATAAGGCCATGGAGGGCGAGACACGATGAGCGCAGAGGATCTCGAGAAGTACGAGACCGAGATGGAGCTGCAGCTCTACCGGGAGTACCGCGACATCGTCCGCCAGTTCTCCTACGTGGTGGAGACCGAGCGCCGTTTCTACCTGGCCAACCAGGTCGACCTGCACGTCCGCAACTCCGACGGCGAGGTGTATTTCGAGGTCGAGATGCACGACGCCTGGGTGTGGGACATGTACCGCCCGGCCCGCTTCGTGAAGAACGTGCGGGTGATGACGTTCAAGGACGTGAACGTCGAGGAGCTGGAGAAGCCGGACATCTCGCTGCCGGACGACGCCGGCTTCGGGTCATAGCCTTCGGGTTGTCCACAGTTCGCGGTTGTCCACAGGGGCGGTCGCGGAGGTGTGGTCCGGCGGGCAGGCTTCCGGCATGCCCGTCCTCGCTGTGCTGCTGTCGCTGCTGTTCCCGGCCCTGACCCCGGCGTCCCCGGCCTACACGTGGCCGGTTCTGCCGCCCTCGGTGACGCGGCCCTTCGACCCGCCGGACCAGCCGTGGCTGCCCGGCCACCGGGGTGCCGACCTCGGGGCCGTGCCCGGTGCGGTGGTGCGGTCCGCCGGCGCCGGAGTCGTCGTCTACGCGCGGCGGCTCGCCGGCCGGGGCGTGGTGAGCGTCGCCCACGCCGGGGCCCTGCGGACCACCTACGAGCCGGTCACCGCCACCGTCACGGCCGGGCAGACGGTCGCCGTGGGCGATCCGATCGGCACCGTCGAGGCCGGGCATCCGGGCTGCCCCGTCGCCGCCTGCCTGCACTGGGGTCTGCGGCGCGCCGAGGCGTACCTGGATCCGCTCGCCCTGCTCGGCCTGGGCCGGGTGCGGCTGCTGCCCCTGGACGGGGCTCAGCGGTGATAGGCGGCGAGCAGGGCCGGGAGCCGTTCGGCCAGATGGTCGTATTCTTCCGGCCGGTTGTAGACCTGGCCGCTCAGCCGCAGCATGCCCCCACCACCCCACGCGCTGACCTGCACCTCGGCGGCAAGCTTGTCGGCGATGTGCAGCCGCAGGTCGTTGGCCTCCGGCGGGGTGGTCGCCAGTCCCGCGGGCAGCGGCACCACCCGCATGGCCACCCCCGGTCCGCCCGGGTGCGGCAGATCCCGGGGCGCCAGGCCCAGCGCCGCACCGACAACCCGTTGGCCGTACGCCGCCAGGGCCTCGTTGTGCGCCCGGACCTCGTCCAGCCCGAGCGTGCGCATCGCGAAGACACCCGCCGGAGCCGCCAGCCACGGGGTGTAGTCGACGGTCCCCTGGAACTCCACCGACAGCGGAAAACCCCGCTCCTGCTCCCAGGAGACGACCAACGGATCGATCCGCCGCCGCCACGGCTCCGCCACGTGCAGCAGGGCCGTGCCGCGGGGTGCCCAGCCCCACTTGTGCAGGTTCCCCACCCAGAAGTCGGCGCCGATCGCGGCCACGTCCACCGGCAGCATCCCGGGCACGTGAGCCGCGTCCACCAGCACCGGGATCCGCTGCTCCCGGGCAGCGGCGACGATCTCCCGGACCGGGAAGAGCGTGGCCGTCGCCGACGCCAGCTGGTCGACGACCAGCAACCTGGTCCGGCCCGGCCGGAGCGCGGCCCGCACCCGGGCGACCGTCTCCGCGGCCGACGCCCCCAACGGAACCGCGACCGTCCGCGCCGACGCCCCGGTCCGGCGGCACTGCCGGCGCACCGCCATCGTCACCGCGCCGTAGGAGTGATCGGTCGACAGCACCTCGTCGGCGCTCCCCAGCGGCACCGACTGGAGCACCAGCGAGACCGCGGCCGTCGTGTTCGGCACCAGGGCGCTGCCGTCCGGGTCGGCGCCGAGAAACCCGGCCAGGTGACGTCGGGTGTGGACGATCCGGTCCATCAGGCCCGAGCCGTAGAAGCGCAGCGGGTTCGCCTCCATCTCGTCCCGGAGCCGCTGCTGGACCCGCTGCACACTGATCGGCAGGGCGCCGAACGAGCCGTGGTTGAGATAGGACACCGCCGGATCCAGCGAGAACAGCAGCCGTGCGCCGGGAATGGGCCGGGGCTGCACCGGGGCGCTCATGCTGTGGATCGTACGATGTCAGGCTCGTGGATGGGCTTGATTGAAGGCGGCCCGCAGCCGTTCGGTCGAGACGTGCGTGTAGATCTGGGTGCTCGACAGCGAACTGTGCCCCAGCAGCTCCTGCACCGCGCGCAGATCGGCGCCGCCGTCCAGCAGATGGGTGGCCGCCGAGTGCCGCAGATCGTGCGGGCTGGTGTGCGGCAGCCCGGCGGCCCGCGCCGCGTCCCCGACGATCCGGCGGACCACTGTGGGTTGCAGCCGGCCACCCTTCGCCCCCAGGAAGAGCGCGTCGCGGCTCGCCCTGGTCAGCAGCTCCGGGCGGGCCAGGCGCAGGTAGTCGTCGAGCGCCCGCCGGGCCGGATGCCCGAACGGGACGGCCCGCTCCTTGGCACCCTTGCCGAAGACCCGGACGACCTGGCGCGCGTGGTCCACGTCGGCGCGGTTCAGGGTGCAGAGTTCACTGACCCGGATGCCGGTGGCGTAGAGCAGTTCCAGGACGGCCCGGTCCCGGATCGCGAGGGCGTCACCCGGGCTCGCGTCTTGGTCCGCGGTCGTCTCTCGGCCTGCGGTCGCCTCTTCGCCCACGGTCGCGCCCTCGCCCGCGCTCGTCCCTCTGCCCACGTTCGCCTCTTCGCCCACGGTCGCGCCCTTGCCCGGGCTTGTCCCTCTGCCCGCGCTCGCCTCTTCGCCTGACCCGTTATCCGGTGCTCTGCCCGGCCCTTCGTCTGGGGCGTTTCTTCCAGCGCCGCCGTCGCTCATGTGGTTTTCCGCGTCTGTTCCGCCGCGCGTTCCCGTAGCGGTTTCCGGGTTCGAGCGGTCGTATCCGCTGGCGGCGGCTCCGGCATCCGCTCCGCCGTCACCGCTCGTGGAGGTTTTTGACCCTGCGTATCGTTCGTGACTTTTGTCGTTTTCCGCGCTCGCGGAGGCCTGATCTTTTTCCACGCTCGTGGAGGCCTGATCTCCGGACCGGTCCGTGCGGTCCGCGGGGCGCGCCGGGGTCATCAGGGCGGCCGCCTGATCGGCGCGCAGCACAGTAGGCAGGGAGCGGTGCGCGCGCGGGCTGGCCAGCTGGGCGCCCGGGTCGCCGGGAGCCCGCCCGGTCCGGTGCGCCCACCCGGTGAACGCCCGGGCCGCCGCGGCACGCCGGGCCTGCGAGGCCCGGGCGGCACCCGACCCCATCCGGGCCGCGAGCCAGCCCCGGAGCACGACGATGTCCAGGTCGGCGACGGTGGCCCGGCCCTCGAAGGCGGCATGGTCCAACAACGAGACCACATCCCCGACGTACGCCCGGACCGTGTGCTCCGACCGCCCCTCCACCGCCGCCAGGTGCCGGCCGAACTCGTCGACGGCCTCGCGCAGGGCCGGGGGCAGTCGCTCGTGCAATTCACGGATCCGCATCGCCTCCGACCGTCCACCGCGCCGGATCGGGAGTCAAGCTCATGGTTCGGCGTTTCTGTCATACCCCCGGTCTAGCCTCGGGGGCATGGCACGGTGGGAGGAAATCGAGAGAGACGCCCCGGAGTTCGCGGCCCGGGTCAGGGCCCTGTTCGACGCCGGCACCAACAAGACGATCGCCACGTTGCGGCGTGACGGTTCACCCCGGATCAGCGCGTCGGAGGCCCAGTTCACCGACGGCGACATCACTTTGGGCATGATGCCCGGTTCGCTGAAGCTGAGAGATGTGCGCCGCGACCCCCGCCTGGCGATGCACAGCCCCACGCTGGAGCCGCCACCGGGCGACCCGTCCACCGCCCCCGGTGACGCGAAGCTCTCCGGCCGCGCGATCGAGATCCCACCCCCACCGGACACCCCACACGCCGGCGCCGGCTTCTTCCGCATCGACATCGAGGAGGTGGCCCTCACCTACGTCGGCACCCCCGCCGACCACCTGGTGATCGAGTCCTGGCACCCGTCCCACGGCTACCGCCGCCGCACCAGAGCCTGACGGGCCATCCGGGCCCACGCGGCACTCGGAACGAGTTACGCCCGCGCCCGCAGGTTTCGCGCCGCGTCCATGGCAGCCCGCGCCCGCGCCCGCGCTGTGCGGCGCCCGCGCTGTGCTGCGCCGCGCCGCGCCTGCGCTGTGCCGCGCTGTGCTGTGTCGTGCCGCGCCTGCGCCTGCGCCGTGCCGTGCCGTGCCGCGCTGTGCTGTGCTGCGCCTGCGCCGTGCCGTGCTGTGCCGCGCCATGCTGCGCTGTGCTGCGCCCGCGCTGTGCTGCGCTGTGCTGCGCTGTGCTGCGCCCGCGCTGTGCTGCGCTGTGCTGCGCCCGCGCTGTGCTGCGCTGTGCTGCGCCCGCGCCGCCCCGCGCCGCCCCGCGCCGCCCCGCGCTACGCCCGCTCCGCGCCGCGTCCGTACTGCGCCCTGTGCCGTCGCTCCAACGCCTGACCGGCAGCCCTGTGGCTCGCGGTCAGGGTTGGGTCAGGTGGAAGCGGTCCGCCGGGTAGGTGGTTCGCGAACCGTCGGGTGTGGTGACCACCAGAACGGGGACGCCGTCGCTGAGCTGGTGGTGGCGCCTTTCGCTGACGGTGGGCATACGGGCGCTGACACGTTCGCCACCGGTCAGCCGGACCAGTTCGACCGGCTCGGGGACGCGGACGAACGTGCCGCGCGGCCGGTCCACGGTGACCAGGCCCTCACTGCGTAACTGGCCGATGGCCTGGCGCACCGTGGTCCGGCTGAGCCGATAGCCGTCGGCCAGCCGCAGTTCACTGGGCAGCGGGTCGCCGGGTGCCAGGTCGCCGTTCTCGATCTGCTGCCGCAGCAGATCGGCGAGCTGGCGAAAGACCGCGCGGTCCGCCGAGTGATCGATCATGGCGAGTACTTTACGTGCCGTGACCTGCTGTAGTTATGTACCGACCTTGCCCCCTTTCCGGGTCCGACGGCCCTTGACCGGGTCGTCCGTTCCGGGGCTGTTCAGTGTGGTGGGTGGGTTCGTGTCCAGGCCAGGAACCGTTCGTACAGGTTCGGGGGTGGTCCGTCGCCGCCGGCGGTCAGGTCCTCCATGGCGTGGTACATCTGCGCCGACAGGTAGATCCTCAGCAGCGACGGGAACGCGCGGTACTCCCGCAGGAGCGTGGCCCGGGCGTCGGTACAGGGCCAGGGGTGGCCGCACACCCGGCACAGCCATCGAGGGCGGTCGCTCAGGTGTTCGGGCCCCGGATTTGTGGACAAACGGTTTCCCCCGTAAGTGATCGTCGGCGGGCCGCGGAATCAGTGACCGCGGGGACGGCGGTGTGAATGGGGTCGGCGGCCTCGGCCGGCGCGATGTTCCTGGGCCGGAGTGAGGCGGCCCGGGCGTCCCACGTTCGAGTCGGGATCCGGTGTGCGAATGGGGGAATCCGGAATGGTGGAAATCGGTGCGCCAACGGCTTCCGGCAGCGCGTGCCTGGATCGATAGAGGCCGCCGGGCCTCGGGATCGGCACTGTTTCCGCAGGTGACGACCGGATCCGCGGATATGGTGGAGGAGGGGGCGGCGGAATGCGGTCGATGCAGGGTGCTCGAAGTCCACAAATGCAACGCCTCCAGAATGTGCGCCAGTCGCGTCGATGACGGGGATGAAAGGGAACACGGCCCGTTGACGGGCGCTCTCTAGGCATGGGTCCACCTTAATTGTTTCGGGACTAGCTGTCTCCTATGAACTTGATAAGGGACTAATAGTCTCGCGCCTACGGTCGATCATGTGGGAGTGAAGCCGATCCGCCTCATGGGCGCGCACGAGATCCGCATCCGTCTCGGCGGAGTCAGCCGACAGCGGGCGTACCAGATCACCAGCCGCGCCGACTTTCCGAAGCCGGTCGCCGACCTGGCGCAGGGGAAGGTGTGGCTGACCGAGGACGTCGAGGCGTGGATGAAGGTTCATCGCCGTGACCTGGACGAGTCCGAGGACTGACACGCCCGGCCACCTGTCGTGGCCGCCCGACCGGCCCGGGAGCCGGCCACCGTCACCACGGCGGCCGGCTCCCGACAGGCCGGCCTTCACCGTGCCGCCGTGCCGCCGGGACCGCTGATCAGTCGTCATCGGACCGGCCGTGGTCCGGGGTGTGCTTCAGCGTGTAGCCGTCGCCGGTTCGTGCCACCAGGCCCGCGCTCTCCAGCAGCGACAGCCGCCGCAGCACCGTGCGCAGGCTCAGCCGCGCCCCTGCGGCGATCAGTTCCGGGGCCGTGGATCCGTTCGCCGGCAGGGACTCCAGGACGAGCGCGGTCTCCTCGTCCAGTTTGTCGTGCCGGCGTTCCGGCCCGCGCGGTGGCGTTGCCAGGTACTCGCCGATCCGCCCGACCTCCTCCAGGATCTCGTCGGCGGACGTGACGACCCGTGCGTACGGATGGCTCCGCAGAATCTCGTGGCAACCGACCGACATCGCCGAGGTCACCGGGCCGGGCACCACCATCGCCGGCCGGCCCAGGGCCAGTACCCGGCTCATCGTCTGGGTCGCGCCGCTGCGGGCGGCGGCCTCCACGACGACGGTGCCGGCGGTCGCGGCGGCGATGACCCGGTTCCGGATCAGGAAACGGTGCCGCAGCGGCTCGGCGCCGATCGGCCACTCGCTGATCAGCAGGCCGTTCTCGGCGATCCGGTCGAGCAGGGCCGCGTTGCCGGCCGGATAAGGGCGTTCCACCCCACAGGCGAGGACCGCTACGGTACGGCCGTCGGCCGCGAGCGCACCCCGGTGAGCCGCCGCGTCGATGCCGAACGCCCCGCCGGACAGAACGGTCCATCCCGCACGGGTCACCGAGTAGGCCAGGTCGGTGGTGACGTTGATGCCGTACTCGGTGGCCGCCCGGGAGCCGACGACCGCGACCGACCGGTCCAGCGCCTCGCCGAGCGGCCACATCCCGCGCACCCAGAAGCAGAGCGGCGGCCGGATGTCGGCGTTGATCCAGCCGCCGGCGTCCAGTTCCAGCGTCTCCAGATCGGTGAGCCGGGACGGCCATTCCGGGTCGGACGGCACCACCAGCCGCGCGCCGAGCCGGTCCCCGCGCCGCAGCGCGATCTCGGCGACCCGGCGCGCGTCCCCGGCCACGGCCCGTGCGGCGACCGCGCCGCGCAGCCGCCGATCCGGCACGTCACCGGCGAGCAGCCGGTCGAGCGTGCCCGGCGCGCCGTGCTCGCGGACCATCTCCCAGACCGCCCGGTTCCCCGGCTCGGCCAACCATGTCAGCGCGACCCGCGCCGCCCGGTCCGCCTCCATGATCCCGGTCACGCGGTCACCGCCGGCCCGGCTCCGGCCGGGAGAGGAGGAGAACCGGCGCCCGAGGAACGAACGAGGGCCGGCGCGGAGACAGCGGGGGAGCGGGCCGGCAGGGAGGCAACGGGGGAGCGGGCCGGTGGTGAATCGGGGCGGAACCGAGTGGTACGGATACCGGTCCGGTCGATCGTGGTGTTCATCGTGTCTCCGTTCGAGTGAGCTGGAAAACGCGTCGAGAGGGCTGGAAAACGCGTCGAGAGGGCTGGAAAACGCGTCGAGAGGGCTGGAAAACGCGTTGAGAGGGCCGGGGAACCGCGAGGGGGCCGGGGCCGTGAATCAGGCGGGGCCGCGAGTCGGCGGGGCCGTGAGCGGGCGGGAGGTTCGAGACGGTGGGGGACCGTGAGCGGGTGGGGGATTCGGGTGGGCGGGACGGCGGGTCAGCGTTTGCGGCGGATCCCGGAGTCGCCCATCCGCAGCTGGTACGCCTCGCACACGTCGCCGCCGTCCGGACGGGGGCGGCCGTCCAGGTCGGCGATGGTCCAGGCCAGCCGGAGGCAGCGGTCGTAGCCGCGGGCGGACAGGGCGCCCCGGTCGACGGCGGTGTGCAGGACCGCGGTGTCGGCGGGTGGCAGGCGCCACGGCGACTGCCGCAGCAGGACGCCGGGGACCTCGGCGTTGAGGTGCCGGCCGTCGGCCGCCCACCGGTCGGCGGCGGCCTGACGGGCCCGGGCGACCCGGGCGGCGACGGTCGCGGACGGCTCGGCGGGTTCGAGTCCTTCCAGCAGTTCGACGGACCGGACCGGCAGCAGGGTGACCCGCATGTCGATCCGGTCCAGCAGCGGGCCGGAGAGCCGTCCGAGGTAGCGTCGGCGCACCACCGGCCCGCAGTGGCAGGCCTGGTCTCCGGCCGGTGACGCGCACGGGCAGGGGTTGGCGGCGACGACGAGCTGGGCGCGGGCCGGGTATTCGGTGGTGCCGCGGGCCCGTGCCAGGATCACCCGCCCGCTCTCCAGCGGCTGCCGCAGCGCCTGCAGGGTGGCCCGGCCCATCTCCGGGATCTCGTCGAGGAAGAGCACCCCGCGGTGGGCGAGGGAGACGGCGCCCGGCCGGACCCAGCCGGAGCCGCCGCCGATCAGGGCGGCGAGGTCGTCTCTCGGCCAGTGGGTGGCGTCTGCAATAAATCTCGTGTTCCGATGTCCGCATGGACGAGACAGCACGGGTTCTTTGGCCTTACCTGCGGGTGTCCCAGGACGGGAAGGGCCGGAGTAACAGCACCGACGAGCAGTTCGGAGACTTGGAGCGGGACAATGACCGTCAGGGCTGGCGACTCGGCGATCCCTACATCGACAAGGGGATTTCGGCTTCCCGGTACGCGACCCAGGCCCGGGGCGACTTCGAGCGGCTGATGTCCGACCTTCGCTCTGGTCTGCTCAACGGCGGGATCCTCGGCCTGTGGGAGTCGAGCCGAGGCAGCCGCCAAGTCGGCGAGTGGGTGGCGATGCTCGACGAGATGGAACGACGTGGCGTCCACATCTGGGTCCACGAACATAAGCGGCTGTACGACCCGGCGAACGGACGTGACCGCCGGACGCTGCTTGAAGACGCGGTAGACAGCGAATACGAGTCGTACAAGACCCGAGGCCGCGTGCTCCGGACGTTCGATGCCGGTCTGGCCGAAGGCAGACCCCACGGCACGGCGGCTTACGGCTACCGACGGCGGTACGACCCGAACACCGGCGCGCTGGTCGAGCAGGTTATCGTGCCGGAAGAAGCCGAGGTGGTCCGGGAGATCTACCAACGGCTCGACGCCGGACACTCGATCCAGGCGCTGGAGCGCGACCTCAAGAAACGCGGCATCCGGTCTCGGGTTCGGATTGAGCACGTTCGGCAGCCGGATGGGCGGAAGGTGCCAACCGAGGTGGGCGGGATCCCGCTGTCCATGGTCGTCATCCGAGACATGGCGCTGAACCCGACCTACAAGGCGCACCGGAGGGGCCGCAAAGGAGACCAGCGTACTTACCCCGGCAACTGGGAGCCGATCGTGTCGGCTGAGGTGTGGGACCGGGTGTACGTCCGGTTGTCCGACCCGAAGCGAACCACCCGGCGGGATGGCCAGGGGAAGCACCTTCACTCGATGATCGTGAGGTGTGCTCGCTGCCTCGCTCCGATGACGAGCAGCCAGCGGCGCGGCGAGCCATGGCACCTGCGTTGTCACGCGAACTGCGGCATCCAAGTGAACGAGGCCCTACTCGATGAGCTGTTGGTCGACTTGATGATCGGCTACCTGTCGCGTCCCGATGTCGTGGAGCGGGTACTCAAGGCAGACGACAACAACCCTGAGTTGCAGGCGGTGCGCACGTCTCTGGCTGCCGTGAGAAAGGAGCTTGCCGACCTGGCAGCCGGAGTCCTCGCCAAGCGATTCACGATCTCATGGGCGGGCCAGCTCGTACCCGGCCTGGAGGAGCAGCAAGCGAAGCTAGAGCAGCAGGAACAGGCGCTCACCTCGCGGTCGGCCCTCACCCGATTCGTCGGTCCGAAGGACGAGGTGACCCGCCGGTGGATGGCCGCTCCGCTCTCGGCCAAACGAGAGATCGCCCGGCTGGTGCTGTCGCCTGGGCTCCTCGGTGAGGTGCGGGTCGGTCCGACCCCGAACGGACCTTGGTGCCGACACGAGTCGCACGACCGCCCGCAGCAGACCTGTCGGCACCGGGTCCTTGCTCGGCTCAAATTCGTACGGGGCCAGGCGCCGGCCGCTGGGTAAATCTGCACGCGCGATTCAAATACCCGCCTCTACACGGCTACGAGCCGTGTGGTGCGATGGTCGTATCCAAGCGGTGGCACCGGCGCACATCCAGTGCGGTAACGGGATAAGGGGAACGGGACTGTCCCGCGCTCTATGACTAAGCCGCGATTCTCTCCACAGGGAGTTTCGCGATGGCTATTCCGTTGCCTCGCCCTCAGTCCCCGGCCTACCGCTCGGCGAACGCCCGGGTTGGAGTGCTTTCCCGGTTGCACGGTCCGGACTCGCTCCGGACTGCTGAAGCCCGAGTTGAGCGGGACGTAGTTGGTATCGAGGAGCGGCTGGCCGCCCTCATCGACTCGGCTCCCGCGCCGACCCCGGAGCAGATCGACCGGCTGCGTCGACTTCTCCCGGCGGTGTCCGCATGAGGCTCGCACTCAAGTTCGCCGGGGTCGTCATCGTGTCGACGATGTGGGCGGCTGGTCTGTTCGCTGCCGTGGTCGGCTGAGATGGCAGCGAACCACACACCCGCCGACCTGGCGCACCAGGTTCTGTTCCCGGTCGCCGCATGCGCCGGTCAGGCTCGCCAGTTCATGTTCCAGCTTGCTGCCCACCGGTGTCTGAAGGTCGGTCGCCGGGTCTATGTGCTGGGCGTCCGACGAGACGGCCAGGTCGTGCTCTGCCAGCGGCCGGGATGCGACCACCCGGGAACGCCGTACGTCATTCCGGCTGTCGATGAGATCGAGCTGGCTGCGAACGACCCGGGCTACAAGCGACCGGTTCGAGCTGTCGAGTGGCAGGTGCCGGGCATCGAGGTCGCATACGCGATCGGGTTCGACTGGCCACCGGCGGCTTACTGGCTTCCGTGGTGGCGGGGGTGAACACGCTTCGGCCCTCGACGTGACCAGCGCCGAGGGCCGATTTAGCAAGACAGCTCCGAGGTGGACGAGACGAAGGAGCCGACCAATGGAGAAAACAGGGGGCAAACCCCCCACAACACACCGAGGATCAGTACACCATGCGATTTACACCACGGATGCTGCTGGATATGGGACCGGGTGAGCGGCCACCCGGATGTGTTCCCCTTGACGTAGATGGGAAGCCAATCCCGTTTGACGAAGACGGCAATCCTGTTCCGATCCCCGGCGTCGAATATGACCTGACTGCCTATTTGTGTTACGTAACCATGCTGATGGAGGCGTGGGACGAGGGCGTCTCAGGAGACGAACTCGACGTGATGAAGGACCTTGCCGAGGGATGCCCCTGCGGGAGTTATCAGCCGGTCCGGCAGGCCGATTTGGACTGTTGGCGGTGGGACGGTGTTGAGTTCGCTTCACTGTCTGAGCTGATCTACGCCCGCTGGCACTGGCGTCGGTACGTCAACGCTCAACATCTCGAACGCTCGGTCGAACTGGACGACTTGACGTCCGAGTCGGTCAACGCGGTGATCGACGGAATCCGGCAGGAACCGTGGTGGGTGCCCCCTCTCGGCAGCGAAGAGCAGGAGGCAGCGAATGCCCTGGTCGAGCTGTTCCAAGAGGAGCGATACGACTCGCGCGATATCGCTGAAGCGAGCTGCCGTGGTGGTTTGGAGATTGTCTACCGGCATCCGACCGGAGACGTTAAGGAGGTCGTCGGCTCGCACCTGCACGCCTGGCCCTGGGTGTGGCCCTGGAAGCCGCCAGCCCTCCAGCAAATCGAACAAGAGGCGATCCGGGAGGCCAATCGTCTGATGCGCCAGGACCAGGAGACCCGAGCCGAGATCGACGCGGTTTATGCGGCAGCACGGGGGCTTGGCCAAGCCGACGAGATGGACCGACTGATACGTGTCGGTTACTCGGACCCCGACGCTACCGAGGCCGAGCGTGAAGCTGCCCGGAATGAGTGCGAGGTCCGATACGAGGTGCTGCTCGCAGTGGCCAAGAAGACCGCCCCGGAGGGGCCGGGGGCGAACCAGGAGCAGGGAGCGGGCATGACGGCAGCACCGGGGCCGTACGGCCCGCCGGAGACCGCTCCGGGGGTCGAACCAGGCTTGCAGGTGATGGACCTCGATGCCTTCCTGTCGATGCCGGAGCCCGAGTGGCTGATCCGCGATTTCCTGGACAGCGGGTTCTCCTACCTGACCGGTGCGTCGAACGTCGGCAAGACCTTCGTCGCGATCGACCTCGCCTGCCACCTCGCGATCGGCCGAGAATGGCACGGCCTGAAGATCCCCAAAGCGATTCGGGTTCTGTACCTCGCAGCCGAAGACCCGACCGGTGTGGTCACCCGGCTGCGAGCCTGGATGGACACCCACGCCGACCAGGGCGATCGAATCGCCCTCAAGGAGCGGATGTCGTTTTCGGCCGACACCCCGAGTGTGATCGACCCCGGTGACCGTAACCGGCTGGTCGCTACTGCCTGCCAATTCGACCTGACGATCGTCGACACGCAGACCGACATCACCAGCGGGCTGAACGAGAACAGCAAGCAGGACATGGACAGTTTGCTGGTGGTGATGAAGGCGATCGTCGACGCGGGCAAGTCGGTCCTGATGATTCACCACCCGAACGCAGGGGAGGGCTCGTGGAAGCCCCGAGGCATCGGTTCGCAGGTCGGCAAGGCCAACACCGTTCTCTACGCCCGCCCAAAGGACGACGACGAGAAGAAGAACGACGGCCGAGTCGTCGTCGTGGCAAAGAAGCAGAAGCACGCGAGGAAGGGCATGGCGCGGGGGTTCCGGATCGTGCAACCCGGCATCCTGGAACCGCTGGACTACGAACGTCCCGTCCCGTTGGTTGAGACCCCGAAGTGGGACCCGGCCGAGTTGATCGTTCGGGCCATCTGTCAGCTCGGGCTGGCTGACCTAAGCCGCGACAAGCTCCGTAAGCAGTCAGAGGCGATCGCTGACAAACTCGTCCTGGATATGCACTCCGAACTGCTCAGGAACGGCAAAATCGTGAGCCGTCAAAGGGAGGAGGCCTGGGGACGTATCCAACGCCGCAAGAAGGATGCGGAGTGGGAGGGCGACCTCTGGGTGTCCCCGGATCAGGCAGCGAACACACCAATCGACCTCGTCTTCGAGTGACGACAAGGAAATGCGCCGACCGGGCCGCACGCTACGGTGTGCGGCCCGCACGTGGCGGTGTGCGGCAGCGTGCGGCCATTTGGTCTACATGTGCTCTGACCGGCCACGGAGCGCCGCACATGCGGGGGGTGCGGCAGCGTGCGGCTGATGAATCCGAAGGGGTCCTGGCAGCGCACCGCACAGCCGCACGGGGGGACGTAGTCCCCGTGCAGCGTGCGGCGTGCGGCCCCCTAGCCATATTTGGATCAAGAGGTGTGTTGTTGTTGGTCGCTGCCTCCTGTCGTCCGAGACCCCCCCCCGCCCCATCCTCACGAACGGCGAATCCCCCTACCCCCTGCTTCACGTGAAACAGGCACCCCTACCCCCCGCCGGCCGAGGGTCAAATGCGATTCGGCCATAGGCGCCTACCAAGTGGGAGGCAGATAAATGGGCAGACGACCGGCCCGACCCCCAAGCCGACCAGGACGCCCGCATTGGATTTGGAATGACGGCTGGGGTGCAGACCAACCAATCTGGCGAGACCAGAGCAGGCAGCGACCCAACAACACCCAATGCCAGCGGTCGCGTCGAGGTGAGTTCCTGCGGATAGCCGACGTGTCGTACATGGAACCGGGCCGCAGTCGCCTTGCCTGGCACCCACCCGACTACGACCCAGACGAGCGCTGACAACGAACCCCCGCGCTTTTTGGGGACGACAACTAAACGGCAACCCCGCCACTTGCTGTTCTCCCTCTCCCCGAGGGTCGGTGCTGGGGCGGGGGTATTGGATTGGTGTGGCCGAGCCAGACTGGCGGGTCTCCGCCGGGAGGGCATCGTCGTGGCGTCTCGAAGGTCGACGGAGGACACGAGGGGGCCGGACCCGGCCCGACGTACCCCGGAGGCCCCGAGACCGACGGAGAGGCCAGGAGACAGCAACCCACACACCCGCCTCCAACCTGCCATCCCGATTTTGTGAATAGCGGGGGAATAGTCTCGGGAGGCTCCCGATCCCGCGTGATCCGCTGGTGTCCAGGACGGACACAGAGGAGCACAGATGGCAGAGACAGCGGTAACCGAACCCCCGCTCTACCCGAAGTTGACCGGCATGATTGCCTACACGCTCGGCATGGAAGCCGTGAGGGAGGGCGTTCCCTACAGGGGTCACCCACTGCTCCCGATCGAACGGCCGGAGCTGTTCGGCAGGACGCAGTCCCCGGTCAGAAACGGCGCAATGATGCCGAACCCGAGCTGCTGGACCTGTGGGGAGACCTTCACACCAAAGCAGACCGGCCAGCGGTACTGCGGGGCGGAATGCCGCCGGATGCGGGAGCGTGAACTATCCCGAGCGATTCGGATCACGAACCGGGTCGGTAAGCCTGCGGACATCCCGCGAGGAGCCGACGTGATCGCCGAGCTGGAGATCCAGCAGGCGCTGGTCCGCAAGCTGATCTACAACCTGGGCGGCTGGATTGAGTCGCGGGAGGATGTCACGGTCGACGAGATCGCGCTGGAGATCCCCGACCCGAGTTCGCTCGTCGGTAAGGCGAAGATCCGCTACGGCGAGCTGACCAAGTTCATCAACGACGAGCGACACCGGCTCAAGAAGGAGCCACCCATGCCCGGCATGAACGTCGACCCCCGGACAGAAGCTGCCGCCAACCAGCGGCAGCTCACCGAGCGCGCCAGGGTCGCTGCCTGGAACGCCTACGCGGCGACCCTGGGGGGAAACTGATGCCGGGTCTGGAGTTCGGGAGCGAGCGCGGTCACCGGCGAGGGCCTCGTCTCAAGCTAACCGTGGGTCAGGTCGCCGAGAAGCTGAACGTCAGCCGGGGTTACGCGACCATGTTGTTGATGACCCACGGCAACAGCGACTCGAAGCAGTGTCGGGGGGCGGGCTGCAAGGTGCTCATGTTCGCTCACGACGGGCAGAAAGTGGATCGCGAATTCTGCTCCGACGGGTGCTCCTCCGGTCGCGGTCCGGCCCGTCGGGCGTCGAGTGCCCACGACCGGACCCGTCGCCTGTTGGCCGCAAGAGCGAGGTACGCGGCGTGAGCTTCCACTGCGGCAGGTGTGGCCGGGGGGTCGAGGAGGACGGGGCCCACCTTGACCCGACCGGTCAGCCGACCTCGCCTTGCAAAGAGGGTGAGGTGATGGTGGTCGCGGACGAGGCGGCGACCCCTCCAGCGAAGTCGCCCCCGGATGACGGCGAGCGGGTGTGGGGTCTGCCCGGCGGTAGGCCGAACGGCTACTGAACACAGGCGTGAGGCGAGGAAGACCCTGGCCCCCTTCCTCGCCTCACTGTTCCGACGTGTGGAAGCCGTCCACCACTGTCGGGACATACAGAACAGCCCCGGTCGCCTCCCTTGCTGGTGACCGGGGCTGTTCTCTGTTCAGGGTTAGGCGTTCTTCGGGGTGTTCCGCCGACGCCGCGTGGTGGCCGGTTTGGTCTCGGCCGCCCCCGGGGTGGTCGGTTCGGCAGGCGGTGTGTTCTTCGCTGCCTTCTCCTCGGCCTTCTTCTTCGCTCCGTCCAACATCCGGGCGGCTTTGGCGGCGAGGGCCTCGCTGACCGTCTGCGCGGCCTTGACGGCTCCGGCGTAGGCGATCCGGGTTCCGGCCTCGATCTGGCTGATCTCCAGTCCCGCCAGCTCGGCCCGAACCAGGAACCCGACCAGCTTGGCATCGTGGCCCTGGGCGAACCGGGCTTTCGTCTGCCTGTCACATCCGGTCCCGTTGCCCTCGTAGCTCTCGGCCGACCCGTCAGGTCCGTACTGGCCGACCTCGAACAGCGAGCAGGTGCACGGCTTGAGGGTCTTCGGGGTGGTGGGCTTGGCGGTCATCTCGTCCTCCTGAGCGGTTGGTTCCGGCTACAGGAAAATCGAAACACCCGGCTCAGTGGCTCCATAAGTTTGGCGTCGGTCAATGGATATGACTCGGGGCGGGCGACAGAGATCGGGGGGATCGGTGCGGCGACCGCCCCGGAGGGTCCGCCGACGAGGCAGAGGAGACGATCCGGCCCGACAATGCCGGATGGGACCCGGTAGGCCTCCGGAGGGCACGGGAGGCGGCGAACTAAGGCCGCGCGTCGTCGGGGTGTTCTTCAATCCAGCGCTCTACGTCTTCGGCTCGCCAGACCGCACCCATCTTCAAAACGGCGACCGGTGCCGGGAAATCGCGGCGCGTGGTGATCCGGTAGACCCGCTGGCGGTTCGCTCCGCCCAGGCGCACGCCGATCTCGTGAGAACCCATGAGATTCAGCTCGGCCACGATCCGCACCCTAGGCGCGTAACCGCTGGTCGCGGGCAATCTTCACGGTGTCCGAAGCAGCCGGTAGGGTAACTGTACAGGTGTCGGCAGACTAGTGTTTGGGTGGCGCGATGAAACGGTGGCTCAGAGCGGGTGGAGAGGTCGAGTTCGCCGACCATGGCGAGTCGGACTGGAAGATGGTGCTTTACCGGGAGCGGACCGAACACATCTCGTTGCTGAAAGAACTGCTCGTCGGCAACGGAATGGACCCCACGCTGATTAATGACCTGGAGATCGCACCGGGCCGGTGGTTCCTGCCCGGCACCCCGCCCTGACTCCGGGTACAAAGAAAGGTGACCCCGGACCAGGAATGGTGGTCCGGGGTCGCCTTGTTTCTGCCTCTGGTCAGGCGTCGAGGTCCAGCTCGGTCCACTGGTTCAGGTTGATCGCGATGTCCTCGGCGGTTGCCGGGTCGATCGCCTCGATGTCGAGCTTCCACTTCTCCGCGATCCGGTTGGCTGCCTCGGTCGCGTCCAGGGTGGTCCGGACCAGGAACTCGCCGCCGGTGTGGAAAACAATGAACTCGTTCATTCCGACTCTCCTTGGGGGCTGGGGCGGTGAATCCGCCCTACAGGAAAATCGAAACAAGGCGATCTAATTCGGCACAATTCTGTACGGATCGCATCTAGTTGGGCGTCTTTGCTGGACGTATGTCATCCGAGCCGAGGTCACACGCCAGGGTCCGCCGAGCCAAAGAGCAGATGTTCGCCATCCACGGGGACATCTGCCACCTGTGCGGGCACCGAGGCGCGACAGTCGCAGACCATCTGAAGCCCAAGCGGACCCACCCGCATCTGATCGACGACCCGAACAACATGCGTCCGGCACACGGCGTGAAGAACCAGCGCGGACCCGGCGGCATCCCGTTCGACGCTCGCTGCCAGACCTGCCTCAGGGAGGGGAAGCCGGGGACCTGTAACGGGAGCCGGGGAGCGAAACCGATGGAGAGCGATGTGGTGTTCGCTGCCTACGTCCCGCCGGTCGTTCTGTGAGGGGTACCGCCTCGGGGCGCAATTAATGTCAGAGGGTGCGCCTAGCGTAGGTGACATGAATATTCAGCCGACAGTGATCGCCAGTGGGGGAAACATGAATCCGCAGCCGCAGTGGCGCAAGGTCAAGGGCCGTCCGGAGGGATCCAACATCGGACGCGTCATCGACACGAGGGAGATCGGGCTGAAGGGTGAAGCCCGGGTGGACTACCTCCTGTTCGAGGAGACCGGCGAGGTTGTCATGTACCGGTGGCAGGAGACCGAGAAGGTGGACGGCCCCGCCTGACGCCGCCAATGGGCTAAGAGCAGGGAGTGAGGAGCTGTGGTGGGGTGCCTGGAACGGCGGCCGGCGCACGAGCCGCCCGTCGGGTGGCAGCACTCCGGCGATCGACTGGAGGGCGGTCACCTCGAGCGCGGCCTCGTCGTCGAGCGGGGGCAGGAGGGACGGCAGCCGCTCGGCGAGCATGGTCTTGCCGGCGCCGGGCGGGCCGATCAGGGCCAGGTGGTGGCCGCCGGCGGCGGCCACCTCCAGCGCGTATCGCCCGGTGGCCTGGCCGGTGAGGTCGGCGAGGTCGGGGCCGGCCGGTTCGGGCCGGGGCGGGGTCTCCGGCGGCTCCAGCAGGGTGCCGGTGCCGCCGGCGAAGTCGGCCAGCCGGTGCAGGGTGTCGACGGCCCGGACGGTGATCCCGGGCACGACGGTGGCCTCACGGGCGTTGGCCGACGGCACGATCACCCGGGTGACGCCGGCCCGGGCCGCGGCGGCGACCATCGGCAGCACGCCGCGCACCGGCCGGACGGTGCCGTCGAGGCCCAGCTCGCCGAAGAGCGCCACCTGCTCGAACCGGCCCGCGGCCAGCTCACCGGCGGCGATCATGACGGCCACGGCGATCGGCAGGTCGAAGCCGCTGCCGTGTTTGGGCAGGGCGGCGGGGCGCAGGTTGACGGTGATCCGCCGGTTGGGCCAGACCCGGCCGGAGTTGATCACGGCGGCCCGGACCCGGTCGCGGGCCTCGTGCAGGGCGGCGTCGGGCAGGCCGGTGAGCACCAGGGTGGGCAGTCCGTTGGACAGGTCGGCCTCGACCTCGACGAGGTGGCCGTGGACGCCGTCGAGGCCGGCGCAGAGAACCCGGGCGTAGCTCATCAGAACGCTCCCCGGAGGTGGGTGACCAGGGCCGCTCCCCGGGGCTGCGGCCGGACTTCGACGACGTCGAAACGGACGCTCGCCGCCCGTATCCCGGTCTCGGTCAGCCACCTGGTGGCCAGATGCCGCAACCGGCGCACCTTCCGGTGGTCGACGGCCGCCGCGGGCGGGCCGAAGGTCTCCGTGCGGCGGGTCTTGACCTCGCAGAAGACCACGTCGTCTCCGTCACGCAGAATGAGATCGATCTCTCCGTTCGCGCAGCGCCAGTTGCGTTGCAGCAGCTCCAGGCCGCTGTCTTCGAGATGCCGGGCGGCCAGGCGCTCGCCGTAGGCGCCGACCGCTCGTCGCTGAATCGTCATGACCGGGGAGGCTCACACGATTCCGGTCACCGTGTGCGAGGCCCTGTGGACCGGCCGTCGATGTGGATGGCGGGCGGGGGGTTCGGCCGGACGTGGTAGGCACGAGGGCGGACCGTCCGTCCGGGCGGCTTGGCGTATGCTTGTCGACGGCGACCGCCCACGCGGTCGACCTCGCGCGCCCTCCAACGGTTCCGACAGCTGATCTTCAGCGCCGGCCGGCGGCGGTGGCCCTCCCTGGTCCCGATCCTGTCGGGCCCGACTGCGGCCATCGACCGGGCGCCAGGACGCCCACCGCCGGTGAGCGTGACAACCAGGGATGATCAGGGAGTAACACCATGGCCGTCGTGACCATGCGCCAGCTGCTGGAGAGCGGTGTCCACTTCGGGCACCAGACCCGGCGCTGGAACCCGAAGATGAAGCGCTTCATCTTCACCGAGCGCAACGGTATCTACATCATCGACCTGCGCCAGACCCTCGACTACATCGAGAAGGCGTACAGCTTCGTGCGTGACACCGTCGCCGAGGGTGGCCACATCCTCTTCGTCGGCACCAAGAAGCAGGCCCAGGAGGCCATCGCCGAGCAGGCGACGCGGGTCGGCCAGCCGTACGTGAACCACCGTTGGCTCGGCGGCATGCTGACCAACTTCCAGACCGTGTACAAGCGCCTTCAGCGGATGAAGGAGCTCGAGGCCCTGGGTGACCTGAGCGGTACCGCCGCCGGTTACACCAAGAAGGAGACCCTCCAGCTCTCCCGCGAGAAGGAGAAGCTCACCAAGACCCTCGGTGGTCTGCGTGACATGACCAAGGTCCCCTCGGCGATCTGGGTCGTGGACACCAAGAAGGAGCACATCGCGGTCGACGAGGCCCGGAAGCTCAACATCCCGGTCATCGCGGTGCTGGACACCAACTGTGACCCGGACGAGGTCGACTTCCCGATCCCGGGCAACGACGACGCGATCCGTTCCGCCGAGCTGCTGACCAAGGTCGTCGCGGCCGCCGTCGCCGACGGTCTGATCGCCCGCCACGGCCGTGGCCGGAACAACAACGCCGACGAGAAGCCCGAGGCGGGCACCGTCGCCGCCGGCGAGCCGCTGCCCGAGTGGGAGCGGGACCTCTACGAGGGCGCCGAGAAGAAGGCCGAGGAGCCCGCCGCCGCGGCTGCCGCTCCGGCCGCCGAGGCTGCTCCGGCCGAGGCTGCCCCGGCCGCTGCCGCCGCCGTCCCGGCCGAGTAAGTACGTCCTCCGACTGACATCGAGAGAAGAGTCATGGCTAACTACACCGCCGCGGACGTGAAGAAGCTCCGCGACCTCACCGGTGCCGGCATGATGGACTGCAAGAAGGCGCTCGAGGAGTCCGCGGGCGACTTCGAGAAGGCCGTCGAGTTCCTGCGCGTCAAGGGCGCGAAGGACGTCGGCAAGCGGGCCGGCCGCACCGCCGCCAACGGCATCGTCAGCCACTCCGGCAAGGCGCTGCTGGAGCTGAACTGCGAGACCGACTTCGTCGCGAAGACCCCGGACTTCGTGGCTCTGGGCCAGCGCTTCGTGGAGTTCGGCGAGGTCAACAAGGTCGCCGACGCCGCCGCGCTGCTCGCCGCGACGCTGGAGGACGGCAAGACCGTCGCCGACACGATCCAGGAGTACTCCGCCAAGATCGGCGAGAAGATCGTCCTGAACCGTTTCGTGCTCGTCGAGGGCACCGTCGCGGTCTACCTGCACCGCAAGGCGCAGGACCTGCCGCCGCAGGTCGGCGTCCTGGTGGAGTACACGGGCAAGGACGACGAGGCGGCCGACAACGACGCCCGCGCGGTCGGCATGCAGATCGCCGCCATGCGGCCGAAGTTCCTGACCCGCGACGAGGTCCCGGCCGAGGTCGTGGAGACCGAGCGCCGCGTGGCCGAGCAGACCGCTCGTGAGGAGGGCAAGCCGGAGCAGGCGCTGCCCAAGATCATCGAGGGCCGGGTGAACTCCTTCTTCAAGGACTTCGTCCTGCTGGAGCAGGCGTCGGTCACCGACAACAAGAAGACGGTCAAGCAGGTCGTCGCCGAGTCCGGTATCGAGGTAACGCGCTTCGTCCGGTTCGAGGTCGGCCAGGAGTAAGGCTCCTCACGCAGATGACACGGGAGGTCGGGTACGCGATTGAGCGTCCGGCCTCCCGGTCGCATAAGGTCTCCTCCAGACAGCGAAGGGAAAGGCGGGTCTCACATGACGATGGTGACCGAGCAGTCCGCCACGGTTGACGAGAACCCGCCGACCATGCGGCCACGGCGGGTCGTGCTCAAACTCTCCGGCGAGGTGTTCGGCGGCGGCGCGGTCGGGGTCGAGCCCGACGTGGTGCAGTCGCTGGCGAAGCAGATCGCGACGGTGACGCGGCGCGGCATCCAGGTCGCGGTCGTGGTCGGTGGTGGCAACTTCTTCCGCGGCGCCGAGCTGCAGAAGCGCGGGATGGACCGCAACCGGGCGGACTACATGGGCATGCTCGGGACGGTGATGAACTGCCTGGCCCTCCAGGACTTCCTGGAGAAGGAGGGCATCGAGACCCGGGTGCAGACGGCGATCACCATGGCCCAGGTCGCCGAGCCGTACCTCCCTCTGCGTGCCATCCGGCACCTGGAGAAGGGCCGGGTGGTGATCTTCGGCGCCGGCGCGGGCATGCCGTACTTCTCCACCGACACGGTGACCGCCCAGCGCGCGCTGGAGATCCACGCGGACATGGTGCTGATGAGCAAGAACGGCGTGGACGGCGTCTACACCGCCGACCCCCGGATCGACCCGACCGCTCAGAAGCTCGAGACGATCACCTTCCAGGGAGTGCTCCAGCGCGGGCTGCGGGTGGCCGACCAGGCCGCGTTCAGCCTCTGCGAGGAGAACAAGCTTCCGATGCTGGTCTTCGGCGCCGAGGGCGACGACACCATCGTGCGCGCCTGCGCCGGTGAGCGGATCGGCACCCTGATCACCGCCGACTGACGCGGCGCCCCGTCCCATTCCGCACCACCGAAGACAGCAAGGAGGCGAGAAGAGCCGGTGATCGAGGAAACCCTCTTCGAGGCCGAGGAGAAGATGGACAGCGCGGTCGAGCACGCCAAGGAGGAGTTCGCCGCCATCCGGACCGGCCGGGCCACTCCCGCGATGTTCTCCAAGATCGTGGTGGACTACTACGGCGCTCCCACCCCGGTGACGCAGATGGCCTCCGTCGGCATCCCGGAGCCGCGCATGGTCATCGTGAAGCCTTACGACGCGTCCCAGCTGGGCCCGATCGAGCGGGCGATCCGCGACTCGGACCTGGGCGTCAACCCCAACAACGAGGGTACGCAACTCCGCATCCACCTTCCGCAGATGACCGAGGAACGTCGTCGCGAGATGATCAAGGTGGCCCGGGGCAAGGCCGAGGACAGCCGGGTCGCGATCCGCAACGTCCGGCGCAAGGCCAAGGACCAGATCGACAAGCTGGTCAAGGACGGCGAGACCGGTGAGGACGAGGGCCGCCGTGCCGAGAAGGAGCTGGACGACCTGACCCACCGTTACGTGGCGGTCGTCGACGAGCTCGTCAAGCACAAGGAAGCCGAACTGCTGGAAGTCTGATGGGCGTTCACTGCCCGGCGCGTCCCGTCACCGGGCTGTGCCGGGCAGCGGCCTGTTCACGGGTGATTAAAAAGCCCGTCATCTCGACGGCTGTTCAAACGTCACCTTTGCAGTACGCTCTGCACGGTTCCGGTGAGGGGCGTAATTGTTGACATACGGCAGGTAGGGGTTCGGTTTTGTCCTCGAGTTCGGCGGCTGTGCCGTCCACGACCCTGACCGAGCCCTGATGACGTACGCCCCTGAGGTAGAGGACCCGATGACCGAGCCCGGTAACCCGGACGAGGAGACCGGCCGGACCGGTGGCAAGGGCCGGCGTCGTGCCGGCCGGGGACGCAAGCCGCGGGGCGGTGGCCGTGCCGGGCGTAATCTGCCCGCCGCCATCGCGGTCGGCCTCAGCCTCGGCCTGGTGGTGCTGGTCTCGCTGCTGATCGAGCCGATGGCCCTGCTGGTGGTGCTGGTGGTGGCCTCCGGTGTCGGCGCCTGGGAGATGACCCGCGCGCTGGCCGGCACCGGTGCCCGCCCGCCGCTGATCCCACTGGTCGCCGGCAGTGTGGTGATGACCGGCCTGGCGTGGTACGAGGGCGCCGACGCGCTGCTGCTCGGCCTGCTGGTGACGATCGGCGCGGCCTCGCTGTGGCGCCTCGCCGACGGCCCGGCCGCGGTCCGCCGGGACTTCACCCCGAGCGTGCTGATCGCCGTCTACGTGCCGTTCCTGCTCAGCTTCGCGGCGATGCTGGTGCAGATGGACGACGGCCCGGTGCGTGTGATCTGCACCCTGGTCGCCGTGGTGTTGTCGGACACCGGTGGGTACGCCGCCGGCGTCTTCCTCGGCAAGCACCCGATGGCCCCGAAGATCAGTCCGAAGAAGTCCTGGGAGGGTTTCGCCGGCTCGGTGGCGGCCGCCGCGATCGGCAGCTCCGCCCTGCTGTTCTTCCTGCTGGACGTGCCGGTCCACTGGGGCCTGCTGTTCGGCGCCGCGCTGTCGGTGGTGGCGGTCCTCGGCGACCTGGCCGAGTCGATGCTGAAGCGGGACCTGGGCGTGAAGGACATGAGCAACCTGCTGCCCGGCCACGGCGGTCTGATGGACCGGCTGGACTCCATCGTCTTCGCCGTCCCGACCGCCTACCTGCTCTTCTCGATCATCGCCCCGAGCTAGCTGTGGGCGACCGACTCCGCGGACGTGGGAGACTGGATACGCCATGACGATTCTTCCGGTCATCCCGATCAGCCCCGACCAGCCCGACACCCTGCAGTCCGGGTCGGGCACCACCCGCCGCCGCCCCTCGATGCCGCCACGCCATCTCGCCGACCTGGACCTGGCCGGCCGTAAGAGTGCGATGGCCGATCTCGGCGAGCCGGCGTTCCGGGCCAAGCAGATCTCCACCCACTACTTCGGCCGTCTGGTCCGGGACGCCGCGGCGATGACCGACCTGCCGGCCGCCACCCGGGAGCGGCTCACCGCCGATCTGCTGCCGACTCTGCTGCACCCGTTGCGGGAGCAGGCGTGTGACGACGGCGCGACCCGCAAGACGCTGTGGCGCCTGCACGACGGCGCGCTTGTCGAGAGTGTGCTGATGGGTTACCCCGACCGGGTGACCGCGTGTGTCTCCAGCCAGGCCGGCTGCGGCATGGCCTGCCCGTTCTGTGCGACCGGCCAGCAGGGCCTGACCCGGAACCTGTCGATCGCCGAGATCGTGGACCAGGTCGTCTATCTGGCCGGGGTGGCCGCGTCCGGCGCGGTCACCGGTTCGCCGCCCCGTCTGTCCCGCGTGGTCTTCATGGGGATGGGCGAGCCGTTGGCGAACTACCCCCGGGTGATCGAGGCGGTCCGCCGCCTGACCAGCCCGGCGCCGGAGGGCCTGGGGCTCTCCCAACGGCACATCACGGTGTCCACGGTGGGTTTGGTGCCCGCAATGCGACGGTTGATCGCCGAACAGCTCTCAGTGACTCTTGCGCTGTCACTTCACGCCCCCGATGATGATCTGCGCGATGAGCTTGTGCCCGTCAACCAGCGTTGGAAGGTAGCCGAGGTGCTCGATGCCGCGTTCGATTACGCGGCACAGACCGGCCGTCGGGTTTCCATCGAATACGCCCTGATCAGGGACGTAAACGATCAGCCCTGGCGTGCCGACCTGCTCGGCCGCCTTCTGAGCGGCAAGCTGGCCCATGTGAATCTCATCCCGCTCAACCCGACGCCGGGCAGCAAGTGGGATGCGAGCCCGAAACCGGTCGAACGGGAGTTCGTCCGCCGGCTGCGAGAGGCCGGCGTCTCGACGACCGTCCGCGACACCCGGGGGCAGGAGATCGACGGCGCATGCGGCCAGTTGGCCGCCGGCGAGCTGACGGACGCGAGCGCTGGGGGCGCCGCAGCCGACGCGGAGGTGGCACAGTGACTGGGCGCAGGTCCCAGCGAGCGGAGTGGGAGACGTTGTGACGAGTCAGGGGCAGCGTTTCCGAAGGCGTGCGCTGCGGCGTGGCTACAAGGTCGACGAGGTGGACGCCTTCCTCGACCGGGTCGAGGCGACCCTGGCCGGGGAGCAGGTCGGCCCGCCGGTCGGTGCGCAGGAGGTGCACGACGTCGTCTTCCGGGTCCGTTTCGGCGGTTATGACGAGTGGCAGGTGGACCTGCACCTCGACCGGGTGGAGCGGCAGCTCGCCGAGTTCGAGGAGCGTGGTGGGCGGCCCGCTCCGGACCCCATGCGCGACTCGATGCGCAGCGGCCTCACCACCGGTTCGATCTCCGGCCCGCCCGCGATGAGCGGCCCCGGACCCGGTGGTCCCGGTCCCGGCTTCGACCGTGGCGGCTTCGGGCCGGGAGGGCCGGGTGGCCCCGGCGGTCCCGGCGGGCCGGGGGGCATGCAGCAGGGCCCGCCGCCCTCGCAGTCGCAGGGGTTCCCGCCGCAGGGTTACCCCCAGCAGCCGCCGCAGGGCTTCCCCGGGCAGCAGCCGCAGATGAACCCGGCGGCCCGGACTGCCTCGCCGCCGACCGAGCGGCTGACCATGCCACCCCAGATGCCGCCGCAGATGCCGCAGCGCCAGCAACAGCAGCTGCCGCCCGGCCCGGATCAGTACGGTGGCCGCTACGACGAGCCCACGAGCTACGGCCAGCCGCCCCAGCGTCCCGGCTCACCGCCCGGCTACGACCAGGGTGGCTATGACCAGGGCGGATACGACGGCTTCGAGCCCGGCCGGCACGGCAAGACGGACATGACCGCTGAAATCCGGATGCCCGACCGGGATCCGCGCGGTGGCGGCTACGGCGGTCAGATGCCGGGCGCGCCGATGCCCGGGTCGCCGATGCCGATGCCGGGGTCACCGATGCCCGGTGCTCCGATGAGCGGCCCGCCCTACGGCGGCGGTGGTGGCGGCGGTTACGGCCAGCCCCAGCAGCCTCAGCAGCCGCAGATGGGCCCGCCGCTCGGCGAGCCGGGTGGCGAGCTGTACCGGGTGGATCAGCTGCGCCGGACGTTCCAGCCGCGCCGGTTCGGCAGCGGCTACGACCCGATGCAGGTGGACCGTCTGTTCGAGGGCATCCTCCAGGCGATGACCGGCCGGGGCCCGATGCCGGTGAACGAGAACGATCTCGACATGCTGCAGTTCGGGCTGGTGCCCAACGGTTACTTCGAGGCCGAGGTCGACGCCGCGCTGCGGGAGGTCAAGGACATCCTGACGCGCCGGCGCTGACCGGCGAGCGTGGCGGAAGGGGGCCTGCGGGCCCCCTTTCTCAGTCGTTGGACCGCAGGCCGTTGCGGCGCAGCACCGCGTCGACGATCAGGACGCCGATCAGGCCGGCCGCGATCACGACGAGCCAGACCAGTTCGGTGTTGCCCTGCTGGTTGCCCCAGAAGAACATCAGCAGGATCACCGCGGAGATGATCGCCCCCTTCTGGCCGCGCTTGCGGTTGCCCGGCTTGAGCTGATCGGGCGCGTAGACCTCGCCGTGTTCCTCGGCAGCCACGATCGATCCTCCTAGTCGATGTTGGGTCGGAGGACAGTCTGTCACGGGGTCGCTGGGCGGAACCGAGCAACCCGGCTGTACTTTCGAGGCGGTCACAACGCCGCAAGCAGAGGAGCGACAAGTGCGGATCACTGGCACCGGCCATGCGAGCATGCGGATCGACACCGCTGCCGGCAGCATTCTGTGCGATCCGTGGGTGAATCCGGCGTATTTCGCCTCATGGTTCCCGTTCCCGGACAACTCTCTGCTGGACTGGGAGACCCTGGGCGACGTCGACTATCTGTACGTGTCCCACCTGCACCGGGACCACTTCGACGCGGAGCACCTGAAGAGGTTCATCAACAAGAAGGCGACCGTCCTGCTGCCGGAGTACCCGACCAGCCAGCTCGAGGACGAGCTGCGTGATCTGGGCTTCACCAGCTTCCTGCGGACGAAGTCGGACGAGGTGCACGAGCTCGACGGCGGCCTGAAGGTGATGATCCAGGCGCTGATCAGCCCGACCGACGGCCCGATCGGTGACTCGTCGCTCTGGGTGGAGCACGACGGCATCCGTGTGCTGAACCAGAACGACGCCCGCCCGGCCGACCTGACCCGCTTCAACGAGCTGGGCCACGTGCACGCGCACATGCTCCAGTTCTCCGGCGCGATCTGGTACCCGATGGTCTACGAGCTGCCGGAGAACGCGAAGACCGCGTTCGGCAAGCAGAAGCGGGAGCGGCAGTTCGACCGCACCTGGCGCTACATCGAGGACCTGAAGGCGGACTTCGTCTTCCCGATCGCCGGCCCGCCGTGTTTCCTCGACGACGACCTGTGGCAGTTCAACGACATCCACGGTGACGAGGGCAACATCTTCCCGGACCAGTCGGTGTTCCTGACGGAGTACGCGAAGGTCGGCGGCACCAACGCGATCGTGCAGCTGCCCGGCAGCGTCACCGTGCTGTCCGACGGCGGCACCACCGAGACCACCACGCACCCGACGCCGATCGACGAGTTCTTCGCGAACAAGCGCCAGCACCTGGAGGAGATGCGGGAGCGCAAGCGCCCGGTCATCGAGGCCGAGAAGGCGTCCTGGCGGCACCCCGAGGTGGACGTCCTCAAGGAGCTGAAGGCGCGGATCGAGCCGCTGCTCGAGGAGTCGATCTACATGGCCAAGGGGGTGGGCGGCCCGGTCCGGTTCGACCTGGTCTCCTACGACGGCGACGAGATCGAGTCGATCGTGGTGGACTTCCCGGGCAAGCAGGTCCGGGCGTACGCCGATGAGAAGGTCCGCTACCGCTTCAAGATGCAGCGGGAGCTGATCGAGCACCTCATCTTCATCGACGAGGGCGACTGGGTGAATTCGCTGTTCCTGTCCTGCCGCTTCTCCGCGGCCCGGATCGGGCAGTACAACGAGTTCGTCTACGCGTTCTTCAAGTGCCTCTCCGAGGAGCGCCTGCAGTACGCCGAGGGCTGGTACGACGAGCACGAGAAGGCCGTCGACGCCGAGGACATCGAGTTCGGCGACTGGACCGTGCAGCGCCGTTGCCCCCACCTGAAGGCCGACCTGTCCCGGTTCGGCTTCGTGGAGGGCAACGTGCTGACGTGCCAGCTGCACGGCTGGAAGTTCGACCTGCCCAGTGGCCGCTGCCTGACCGGCGTCGGCCACAAGATCCGGGCGAGCAAGAACTCCTAGACGGCCAGATCCCTCAGGATGCGGCGGGCCGCGTTGTGGCCCGCCGCGCCGATCACACTGCCGGCCGGGTGCGCCCCGGCCGAGCCGTGGTAGAGCCCGTCGAGGCCGGTGAAGTACGGCATCCGCTTGTCGAAGGCGATCGTGTTGTCGACGTGGTGGATGTGCCCGCCGGTGATCCCGAAGTGCTTCTCGATCCCGGGTGGAGTGAGCGGGAACACATCGGCGACCAGATCCGAGGTGCCGGGTGCGTACCGGTCGCAGATCGCCAGGAGCCGGTCCACGTACCCGGGAAGCTCGGAATCCCACGACGAACCCGCCGGCTCGAAGGGGACCGACTGCACGAACAACGCCGAGGAATGGTGTCCGGCCTCGTCGCGCAGCGACGGGTCGACGGTGGTGTGCAGGTACCACTCGATGGTCGGCTCGGCGGGCAGCACCCCGGCCCGCACCTCCGACCACATCCGGCGCAGGTTGGCCATCGGCGCCGCGTCACCCGGCAACAGGTGGATCGTCGACCCGAAGGGTGACGGCGCCCCCTCCGGCAGGCAGGGGAAACGCGGCAGATCACGCAGCGCGAGGTTGACCTTGAGGGTGGTCCCGGGCCGTTTGACCGCGGCCATCCGGTCGGTCAGCGCCGCGGGCAGGGTCCCGTCCGGGACCAGACCCATCAGCGTGTACGGGTCACAGCCCCCGAGGACCACCTTCGCCGACACCGACCGCCCGTCCGCGAGCACCACCCCACCGACCGCCCCGCCATCCACGGTGACCGACGTCACCCGGGCGTCGGTGTAGAGGCGGGCACCGGCGGCCCGCGCCGCGTCGGCGAACACCCGGGACACGGTGCCCATCCCACCCTCGGCGATCAGCCACGTCCCGTCCGAACCGGGCAGCCGGCACATGTTGTGCACCAGGAAGTTGTGCCCGGTCCCGGGGTCGTCCGGACCCGCGTTCAGACCGGACAGACCGTCGGTCACGGCGTACATCGCGGTCAGCAGTTCGCTCTTGAAACCGAACCGGGCCAGGTAGTCGGCGACCGAGCCGCGGACCAGATCGAGGAACGTGCTGCGCAACGGCGCCCGGATGTGCCGCTCGGCGATCTCCTCCACCGGCAGCGGCTCCGCCAGCCAGGACGGCGCCAGATCGGTCCGCAGCGCGCCGATCTCGACGGCCAGGGCCTCGTCGGCGCGGGCGTCCCGGTCGTCCAGCTGCGCCCGGTTGGCCGCGGCGTCCCCGCCGAAGAGGAGGTACGGCGCACCCGCCCCGGCGCCGGGCAGGAAGTAGTGGGGATCGCGCCGCAGCACCGGGATGTCCACGTCGAGGGTCCGCAGCAGCTCGGGCGGCATCAGCCCGAGCAGATAGGAGCCGGTGGACTGGCCGAGGCCGGGCACCCGGGGGAAGGGGTGCTCGGTGCGGGTGGCGCCGCCGAGGACTCCGGCGGCCTCGAGCACGACGACGTCGAGCCCGGCCCGGGCGAGCAGGATCGCGGAGACCAGAGCGTTGTGACCAGCACCGATGATCACCACGTCGGAACGGTCCGGAATGGGGGTCATGGTTCGCGAGCCTATCCCCGGGAACCCTCCGGCGGACTCGGCGATTCGTCCGACTTGACGGCGTGCGTCGCCGCGAATCCGGTCAGTAACACGGTGTGGAACAGATACAGCCACAGACCGATCGCGACCATCGCGCCGATCTCGGTGAAACCACCGAACGGCACCCCCAGATCCAGCGGCAGTGCCGAGAACAGCACCGCTCCGTGCAGGAAACCGGAGAGGTTCGCGGCGGTGAACGAGCCGATCAGCGTCGTCGCGAGCCACGGCGGGCGGCCCGGAGCGACGTACCGGAACACCCAGATCACCACCGGGGTCAGCACCAGCCAGGTGGCCAGGAACGACAGCACCACGCCCAGCACCGACCACCAGCCACCCCGCAGCCATAGCCCACTGGTGGTCGGCAGGGCCAGGAAGAGCGCCAGCAGCAGAGCCGGCGCGGCCGCCAGCAGGGGCAGCCAGAGCAGCCGGCCCCGCCAGCCGACCAGCTTCTCGCCGGGCCGGGACAGTGAGGCGAAGGCGCGGCGCAGGCCCTCGCCGTACAGGCTGGCCGGCAGCAGGCTGGCCAGGGCGAACAACGGTGGCAGCGTCAGCCCGGCCTCGATCAGCGCGGCCAGCGCCCGGGGCGCGCCGATCTGATCCGGCAGGGCGGCGATGGTCAGCCCGGTCAGATCCCGGACCCGGTCGGCGCCCACCGTCAGCCCGGTCAGCCAGATCGCCAGCAGCGCGGCCGGAACCATCGCGATCCCGCTGTAGAACGTGATCGCCGCGGCGTGCAGGGCGACATCCTTACCCCGCAGGAGTCGGAACATGACCATGCCCATACCCACGCTCGTCCCGCCGTGCACCAGCAGGGGAAGATGTGCGGTATGCGTGACCTCGTACTGCTCGGCTCCACCGGGTCCATCGGGACCCAGGCCATCGACATCGTGCGGCGCAACCCGGACCGGTTCCGGGTGGTCGCCCTCGGCGCCGGTGGCGGCAACGTCGGACTGCTCGCCGCGCAGGCCCTGGAGCTGGGCGTCGAGGTGGTCGGGGTGGCCCGCGCCTCGGTCGCCCAGGATCTCCAGCTGGCCTTCTACACCGAGGCGCAGAAGCGGGGCTGGGCCACCGGCGACTTCAAACTGCCCAAGATCGTGGCCGGGCCGGACGCGATGACCGAACTGGCCCGCTGGCCCTGCGACGTCGTACTCAACGGGGTGGTCGGCAGCCTCGGCCTGGCGCCCACCCTGGCCGCCCTGGAATCCGGCCGGATCCTCGCCCTGGCCAACAAGGAGTCGCTGGTCGCCGGTGGTCCACTGGTCCGGCGGATCGCTCGTCCCGGGCAGATCGTCCCGGTCGACTCCGAGCACTCGGCGCTCGCCCAGTGCCTGCGCGGCGGGACCGCGGCCGAGGTGCGCCGGCTGGTGCTGACCGCGAGTGGCGGGGCGTTCCGCGGCCGCCGCCGCGAGGAGTTGTCGAACGTCACCCCCGAGGAGGCGCTCAAGCACCCGACCTGGGACATGGGCCCGGTCGTCACGATCAACTCGGCGACCATGGTGAACAAGGCGCTCGAAGTGATCGAGGCGCACGAGCTGTTCGGTGTGCCGTACGACGACATCGAGGTGATGGTCCACCCGCAGTCGGTGCTGCACTCGCTCGTCGAGTTCACCGACGGCTCCACCCTCGCCCAGGCCAGCCCACCGGACATGCGGCTGCCGATCGCGCTCGCCCTGGCCTGGCCGGAGCGGGTCCCGGCGGCCGCCGCCGCGGTCGACTGGACCCAGGCCCACAACTGGGAGCTGCGCCCGCTCGACGACGAGGCGTTCCCCGCGGTGCGGCTGGCCAAGGAGGCCGGGCGGGCCGGGCGCTGCCGTCCGGCGATCTTCAACGCGGCGAACGAGGAGTGTGTGGCCGCGTTCGTCTCCGGTCGGCTACCGTTCTTGGGCATCGTCGACACCCTGGAGCGTGTGCTCGCCGCGGCCCCCGATTTCGCGGAGCCGGGTACCGTCGATGACGTGCTTGCCGCGGAGGCGTGGGCGCGTGCCCAGGCACAGCGGACTATCGAGGCTGAAGGAGCCTGATGCTTTTCTGGCTGGGTGCGGGTGCCTTCGCGCTGACCATTCTCATCTCGGTGAGCCTCCACGAGCTGGGGCACATGATCACCGGCAAGCGCTTCGGGATGAAGGTCACCAAGTACTTCGTCGGCTTCGGCCCGACGATCTTCTCCTTCCACCGTGGCGAGACCGAGTACGGGCTGAAACTCATCCCACTCGGCGGCTTCTGCAAGATCGTCGGCATGACGCCGCAGGACGACGACGTCGCTCCGGAGGACCAGCACCGCGCCATGTGGCGGTTCCCGGTCTGGAAGCGGACCGTCGTGATGGCGGCCGGCTCGATCGCCCACTTCATGCTCGCCCTGGTCGGCGCCTGGGTGATGGCCTGGAGCATCGGCCTGCCCAACATCGACCTGCCGCAGTCCGCCTCGGAGCAGCGCGCCGCCCCGGCGATGATCTACGTCGGTGACTGCATCCGCACCTCGCTCACCGACACCAGCGAGGACTGCGTGCCCGGCCAGGCCAGCGCCAAGGCGTCCCCGGCCAAAGCCGCCGGCCTCCAGACCGGTGACCTGATCACCAAGGTCGGGACCACCGCGGTCGCCAACTACGGTCAGCTGACCGACGCCATCAGAGCACAACCGGCAGGAACAACCCCCTTCGAGTACGTACGGGGTGGGCAGACCGCCACCGCCCAGGTCGACCTGGTGACCGCCGAACGCACCCCGATCGACGACCCGACCGGCCCGGTCACCCAGGTGGCCGTCGCGGGCGTGAGCTGGACCACCGATCAACCGGCGGTGATCGAATACAGTGTGCTCGGCGCTGTTCCGGCATCCGGCCAGTTCAACTGGTACCTGGTGGAGAACTCGATCAAGGCGATGGCCCGGATCCCGGAGAAGGTGCCCGCCCTGTGGAACTCGATCACCGGTGACGAGCGCGACCCGGACACCCCGATCAGCGTCGTCGGGGCCAGCCGGATCGGCGGCGAGGCCATCGAGAAGGGCGTGCCCGAGGTCTTCTGGCAGGTCTTCATCTCGCTGAACGTGTTCATCGGGCTGTTCAACCTGCTGCCCCTGCTGCCCGTCGACGGCGGTCACATCGCGATCGCCTGGTTCGAAGCCGCCCGCTCCTGGCTCTACAAACGCTTCCGCCGGCCTGATCCGGGTCGGGTCGACTACTACAAACTGATGCCCGTGACGTACGCGGTCATCCTCGTCGGTGGCGCGTTCACCCTGCTGACCGTGACCGCCGACATCATCAACCCGATCTCGATCTTCAAGTGAGTAAAGAGATGACTGCGATCAGTCTCGGAATGCCGGCCGTACCCCCGCCGCCGTTGGCCCCGCGCCGCCAGAGCCGCCAGATCAACGTCGGCGGAGTGCTGGTGGGCGGTGGTGCTCCGGTCAGCGTCCAGTCGATGACCACCACGCTCACCTCCGACGTCAACTCCACACTCCAGCAGATCGCCGAGCTGACCGCCTCCGGCTGCCAGATCGTCCGGGTCGCCGTGCCCTCCCAGGACGACGTCGAGGCACTGCCCGCGATCGCCAAGAAGTCCCAGCTCCCGGTGATCGCCGACATCCACTTCCAGCCGAAGTACGTGTTCGCCGCGATCGACGCCGGCTGCGCCGCGGTCCGGGTCAACCCGGGCAACATCCGGCAGTTCGACGACAAGGTCAAAGAAATCGCCAAGGCCGCCGGCGACGCCGGCATCCCGATCCGGATCGGCGTCAACGCCGGCTCGCTCGACAAGCGCCTGCTGGAGAAATACGGCAAGGCCACCGCCGAGGCGCTCGTCGAGTCCGCGCTCTGGGAATGCTCCCTCTTCGAGGAGCACGGCTTCCGGGACATCAAGATCTCGGTCAAGCACAACGACCCGGTCGTGATGATCCGGGCCTACCGCCAACTCGCCGAACAGTGCGACTACCCGCTGCACCTGGGCGTCACCGAGGCCGGCCCGGCGTTCCAGGGCACCATCAAGAGCGCCGTCGCGTTCGGCGCCCTGCTCGCCGAGGGCATCGGCGACACCATCCGGGTCTCGCTCTCCGCCCCGCCGGTCGAGGAGATCAAGGTCGGCAACCAGATCCTGGAGTCGCTAGGCCTGCGCGAGCGCGGCCTGGAGATCGTCTCCTGCCCGTCCTGCGGCCGGGCCCAGGTGGACGTCTACACGCTCGCCGAGCAGGTCACCGCCGCCCTGGACGGGTTCCCGGTGCCGCTGCGGGTGGCCGTCATGGGCTGCGTGGTGAACGGTCCCGGCGAGGCCCGCGAGGCCGACCTGGGCGTGGCCTCCGGCAACGGCAAGGGCCAGATCTTCGTCAAGGGCAAGGTGATCAAGACCGTGCCCGAGTCGATCATCGTGGAGACCCTGGTCGAGGAAGCCCTGCGACTGGCCGACGAGATGGGCGCCGACCTGCCCGAGGAACTGCGCGACCTGCTCCCCGGCCCGACGGTGACCGTGCACTGATCCCACGCTGCCCCGGCATACCGCGTGNGACTTCCGGTGCCTTTCGCACCGGAAGTCGGCACGCTGTCGTTACGGGCCGGTCAGAACAGCACGGTGGCGAACGAACCGGCCGAGACGAAGCCGCAGTTCGCATACACCCGGCGGGCCGGCGCGTTGTAGTCGTTCACATAGAGGCTGACCGACGGCGCGACCCGCCGCAGCGCGTCCGCCACCACCGCCGCCATCGCGCCGGTGGCCAGACCGTGACCCCGATAGTCCGGATGCACCCAGACGCCCTGCACCTGAGTGGTCCGCCGGGTCACGATCGCCAGCTCGGCCTTGAAGATCACCAGATCGCCGTCGAACCGCGCGTAAGTGCGCCGCGCCTTCACCAGCTCGGTGATCCGCCGCCGGTAGCCCCGCCCGCCGTCGTCCTGCAACGGTGAGACGCCGACCTCCTCGGTATACATCGCCACCGCCGCCGGAAACAGCTGATCCACCTCCGAGCCGCGCACCAGCCGAACCCCCGGATCCGGCCGGACCAGCGGATCCCGATCGGTCACCAGCAGCGGCTGATGCGGCCGGACATCACGGGCCGGGCCCCAGTTGCCGCCCAGCCGGTCCCACAGGTCGAGCACCGCCTCGGACCGGCCGATGATCGACGAACAGATCCGCGGCTCCGCACCGAGCAGATCGGCGAAGGCCGCGGTGGCCGACGGCGTCGCACCCACCGGCACCAGATGCGCCCCGGACCAGATGATCGACTCGATGTGGCGGCCCGGCTCATAGCCGTAGATCCGCCCGTCGGAACGCCACCAGTTCAGACCGTGGGCGGCCACGCGCTCGGCTATCTGGGCGCCCGCGTAGGGATCGGCGTCGAGGATTCGCTCGACGGCCGCGCGCTCGGGCTCACCGAGCTGGCGAATGGGCACCGTCAACACAGGTACCAGATTGCCAGATGCGGGGCGTTCGACACGTACCGCAACCCATCGTTCTCGGAAACCCTTGCAGGCGACACGTTGCCGATATATCGTCTAACTATCGACGACAGAACGGAGAAGGTCATGAGGCACCCCCACGGACCCCACGGACACGGCTGGACCGGAGAATTCCGCAAGCGCGGCTTCGGCTTCCCGCCCGGATTCCCCTTCGGCCCCGGCGGCCCCGGCTTCCCGCCGCCCGACTTCGGCGGCCGGCCCGGCGGACGACGAGGCCGCGGTGGCCGGCAGAACGTCCGGCCGGCCATCCTGGCCCTGCTGCTGGAACGCCCGATGCACGGCTACGAGATGATCCAGGAGCTCGACTCCCGCACCGGCGGCATCTGGCGGCCGAGCCCCGGCTCGGTCTACCCGACACTCCAGCTGCTGGAGGACGAAGGCCTGATCGAGGTCACCGCCGAAGGCGGGCGCAAGAGCTACCGGCTCACCGAGGACGGCCGGCCCGAGGCCGAGGCCGCCGCGCAGAACCCGCCGTGGTCCCAGATCGGCGAGGACACCATGTCCCAGGTGCAGGACTTCCGTGACGCGGCGGTCGGCATCATGGGAGCGCTCAAGCAGGTCGGCTTCAGTGGCACGCCGGAGCAGCGGCAGAAGGCCCTGGAGATCCTGAACGAGACAAAACGCAAGCTCTACGCGATCCTCGCCGAGAGCGACTGAGAGGTGTGTGGAGGGCCTCTGGGCTATGCCCGGCCGCAGCCCAGAGGCCCTCCACACACAAAGCCCACCCCGCCACTTTGCGGCTAGCCGTACGTGAGGTGTCTTATCGGACCCGGATTACCTGTCTGAGGTACAGCCGAGCAACCCCGGCTGTACCTCAGACAGGTAATGGAGGGCGTATTCCGTCGCTGAGCGACGGCTAGCCGCCGGCTAGCGGGGTGGGGTGCTAGCCGCCGGCTAGCGGGGTGGGGTGGGTGGGGAGAGGGTGGTTATCAGGTTCAGGAGGGCGGGGAGGCCGCCCTTCTGCAGGGCCGGGGTGGGGGTCAGGGCCATCACCGGGATCGTCACGCCGGCGTCCGCGTAGGCCTGGACCCGGGCCCGGCATTCGGCCGGTGAGCCGTGCACGATCAGCTCGTCCACCAGGCTGTCCGGGATGGCGGCCAGCGCGCCCTTGCGATCCCCGGCCTCCCAGGCCCGCCACATCGGGGCGAGGATCTCGGCGCGGCCCAGCCAGCGGTGGAAGGCGGCGTAGGCGGGGACTGTCAGGTAGGCCGTGATCAGCCGCCGGCCGACGGTGCGGGCGAAGTCGGCGTCCTCGGTCGGCACCAGGAAGATGCGGGTGGCGACGTCGAATGCGGGCCCGGCGTCCTTGGTCTCGGCGAGCGCGGTGGCCACGTCGCCGGCGGCGAGCCAGTTGAGGATCACCCCGTCGGCTTCGGCGGCGGCCAGGCGCAGCATGCCGGGCCGGAGTGCGGCCAGCATGATCCGGGGCGGGACGGCGGGTGGGCGTTCGAGCCGGAAGCGCCGGATCGTGAAGGTGTCGAAGTCGCCGTCGACCAGTTCGCCGGCGAGTGCGGTGCGCAGGAACCGGAGCATGTCCCGGCTGCGGGCGTACGGCCGGTCGAAGTCGACGGCGTTCCAGTCGCCGACGACGACCGGGGATGAGGCGCCGATGCCGAGCTGGAATCGGCCGGGCGCGGTTTCGGCGAGTGCGGCGGCGGTCATCGCGAGGAGTCCGGGCCCGCGGGTGTAGACGGGGGCGATGGCGGTGCCGAGCCGGAGCCGGGGTTCCCAGGCGGCGGCCAGGGTGAGTGGGGTGAATCCGTCGGTGCCGGCGACTTCGGCGGTCCACGCGTCGGTGAATCCGGCGTCGGCCAGCGCCTGGTAGACGGTGGCGTGTTCGGCGAGTGGTACGCCACCGAACGGAACGGTCATGCCCCATCGCATCGACATGCCCCCGATCCTGCCGGTCCTGGTCAGGTGATGTCTACCACCCGATGATGTCGTGCCGGATTCCGTGGGTATCTTTTTGAACTGACCAGTCAGTTCAAAAAGGGAGTCGTCATGACGGTGCTCGTCGCGAGCGGGGCCGGGGTGCGGCATCGTCGCCGCTGGCTGATCCGCGACCTGGACCTGCGGGTCGAGGCCGGGGAGACGGTGGCGATCGTCGGCCCGCCGGGCAGTGGGCGCACCAGCACCCTGCTCGCCCTGGCCCGGCGGCTCCGGCTGACCACCGGCCGGGTCGAGGGCGGGCCGGTGGCGCTCGGTCACGTGCCCGGGGTCGGCGAGCCGGAGCCGGTGTTCACCGTGCGGGAGCACCTCGCCGAGCGGGGCGCGCTGCTGGGCCGGCCGGCCGACGTCCCACTGCACGGCCTCGATCCGGGGCTGCGCGGCCGGGATCTGGGCCCGTACCAGCGGCAACTGCTGGGTTTGATCCTGGCCTCGATGGCCGGACCGCGGGTGATCGCGCTCGATGACGCCGACGCCGGGCTGGACCGCGCCGAGCGGGCGGATCTGTGGCGGCTGCTCGGTGGGATCGCCGCCGGCGGGGTGGCCGTGCTGGTCACCGCGCGGGAGGTCGGCCCGGAGGCGGTGGACCGGGTGATCCGGCTGACCGGCGACGACGGACGGGCGGAGATCCGGACCGCCGCCGAGTACGCCGAGGCGAACGCAGTGGGGGCGCGGTGAGGACCCTGTCGCTGGCCGGGATGGAACTCCGGCGATTCCTCCGCGGCCGTCTGCCCGCGGCCGCCCTGGCCGTCCTGGCCGTGGTCCCGCTGCTGTACGGGGCGCTCTACCTGTATGCCTTCTGGGATCCCTACGGCCGGCTGGACCACATTCCGGCCGCTCTGGTGGTCGAGGACCAGCCGGCCGTGACGTCCACCGGCGAGACCGTGCACGCCGGCCGGGATCTGGCCGACGAGCTGATCGAGCGGGAGATCTTCGACTGGCGGCTGGTGGACGCGGGCACCGCCGACGCGGGCCTGCGGGACGGGCGTTTCCAGATCGAGCTGCGGATCCCGGCGGACTTCTCGGCCGATCTGGCGGCGGCTCCGGAGCCGGACCGCACCGCACGGGCGGCCCGCCTGTCGGCGGTCAGTGACGACGCCACCAACTACCTGTCCGGGGTGTTCGCGCGGACCGCGTTCGACGAGGTGCGGGCGGCGGCGTCGGCGAGCGCCTCGGCGAAGTACTTCGACCGGATGCTGATCGGGTTCACCGACCTGAAGGAGCGGACCGGGACGGCGGCCGACGGCGCGACCGATCTGCGGGACGGCGCGGGCCGGGCCGAGTCGGGGGCCGGTGACCTGACGGACGGGCTGGACTCGGCCGACGCCGGGGCCGGGAGGCTGGCCTCCGGGTTGCGTACCGCCGGGTCGGGGGCGGCGGATCTGGCCACCGGGCTGAAGAAGCTGGACGCGGGGGCGGCGCAGCTGGCGTCCGGCACCGCGGAGGCGGCGACCGGCGGCCGGAAGCTGGCGACCGCGGTGGACGCCGCCGCGGACCGGGTGGAGCCACTGCTGCGGGAGCACGCGGCGACCATCGAGGAGGCGGCGGACCTGGTGGCCCGGGGTGCGGACCGGCTGGCCGGGCAGGTCGGCGACCTGGACGAGGCCGCGGACCGGGCCGTGCGGGACGCCGGTGAGCTGCGGGACTATCTGGACGGGCTGCCCGCGGACACGCCGGGCCGCGACGACGCCCGGGAGCTGGCCGGCCGGCTGGTGGACGACGCCGGGCGGATGCGGGCCACCATCGACGCGGCCGACCTGGACGCGCTGCGGACCAGGCTGCGGGAGGTGGCGGCGACCGCACGGGCGGTGGCCGGCGCGGCCCCGCATCTGGCCGACGACGTGGTGGCGGCCCGTGCCCGGGTGGACGCGCTGGCTGACGGCCTGGACCGGCTGGCGACCGGGGCGCAGCGGCTGAAGTCCGGGACGGCGGACGCCGAGAGGGGTGCGACCGAGCTGCGAGGTGGGGTGTTCGCGCTGGCCAGTGGCGCCCGGGAGCTGGACGGCGGGCTGGCCCGGCTGTCCACCGGCGGCCACGACCTGACCACCGGCCTGGGTGATCTGCGGGACGGCGCGGGCAGACTGGCCGACGGTCTGGCGGACGGCGCCGGTGAGATCCCCGGCTACCGGGGCGCCGACGGCCGGGCGGGTGTGCTGGCCGATCCGGTCGCCCTGGACCGGGTGGTCCGGCATCCGGCGAGCACCTACGGTGTGGGTTTCGCGCCGTACTTCCTGGCGCTGGCCCTGTGGGTGGGCGCGATGATCAACTACATGCTGTTGCGGCCGCTGAACCGCCGTTACCTGATGTCCGGCGCGCCACCGGCCCGGGTCGCGGCGGCCGGGCTGATCCCCGGTGTGGTGATGGGTGCGGTGCAGGCGCTGCTGCTCTACGCGGTGGTGCACTTCGTGCTCGGCCTGGCCCCGGTGCACCCGGCGGTGACGGTGGCGCTGATGCTCGGCGCCGCCGCCGTCTTCGCGGCGATCATGCAGCTGCTGGGCGCGGCGCTCGGGCCGGCCGGGCGGGTGGCCGCGCTGGTGCTGCTGATGCTGCAGCTCACCTCGTCCGGCGGGACCTATCCGGTGCAGACCTCGCCGGACTTCTTCCAGGCGATCCACCCCCTGCTGCCGATGTCGTACGTGGTGGAGTCGATCCGGCACGCGGTGGACGGCGGTTCCGGCGCGACGGTCGGGCACGACGCGGTGGTGCTGGCCGGGTTCGGGCTCGGCGCGGTGCTGCTGACCGTGCTGCTGGCCGGCCGGAAACGCCTGATGCGGACCGCCGACCTGCATCCCGAACTGGTCCTCTAGGGTCTGCTCGTGGGAACGGACGGGCGCAGCCGGCGGCGCGAGGACACCCGGCAGCGGTTGTACGAGGCAGCCGTCCAGCTGATCGCCGAGCAGGGTTTCTCGGCGACCACGGTGGACGACATCGCGCTGCGGGCCAACGTGGCCAAGGGCACCGTCTACTACAACTTCAAGTCCAAGACGGACCTGTTCGAGGAGCTGCTCCGGCACGGGGTGGGCCTGCTCACCGAGCAGTTCCGGGCGGCGGTGGCGGATCTGCCGCCCCGGGAGGCGTTGCGCGCGCTGATCCGGGCCCAGCTGGAGTACATCCGCCGTTATCAGGCGTTCGCCCAGCTGCTGCTCTCCGAGATGTGGCGGACCAACCGGGAGTGGCAGCAGACCTTGGTGCTGTTGCGGGAGCAGGCCGTCGGGGTGATCGCCGAGACCATCCAGGCCGGTGTCGACTCGGGTGATCTCCCGGCCGAACTCGACGTGCGGGTGGCCTCGGCGGCCCTCTTCGGGGTGGGGCTGGTGGTGGCGGTGGACTGGCTGGTCTTCCAGCCCGGCCGCCCGATCGAGGACGTCGAGGAGTCGCTCCTCGCGATCGTCCGCCGGGTGGCCTGAGGTTCTGCCCTAGGCCACCGTGCTCTTCGTGCGCCAGGCGGCCATGAACGAGGTCTTGCCGCTGGTCCGCAGCAGCGAGCCCTGGTAGACCCGGGCGCCGACGAGCAGCATCGCGAACGCGCTGACCGCCAGGATCGCCAGGGCGGCGAACGGCTCCCAGGCGGCCGCGTCGCCCTCGAAGATCCGGATCGGCATGGCCATCGGTGCGGCGAACGGGAAGTAGGACAGGGCGGTCAGGACCGCGGCGTTGTCCCGCATGAAGATCACCGCGAAGAACGGGATCAACACCAGCATCTGTACGGTCCCCGAGGTGCTGCCCAGGTCCTCCTGCCGGGCGGCCAGCGCGCCGACCGCGGCCCAGAGGGTGGCCAGCATGACGAAGCCGAGCGCGAAGAACGGCAGGAACCAGCCGATCGCCGGCCGGATCGCGTCGATCAGCCCGGTGTCCAGCCCGGCCACCCGGGTGCCGACCAGCGCGATCACCGCGAGCAGGCCGACCTGGGCGAAGGCCAGCACGGTCATCGCGGCCACCTTGCCGGCGAGCAGTGCCCGGACCGGGATGCTGGCGACCAGGATCTCCACGATCCGGGTCTGTTTCTCCTCCACCACGCTCTGCGCGATCTGCATGCCGAACAGCAGCGACGTGATGTAGCAGAGCATGGCCAGCGCCAGCGGCACGACGATGGTGAAGGCCGGGTCGAAGGCGGGCGCCTCCAGCAGCTCGATCTGTGGGGGAGTGCTGAGCAGGCTGATCACCTCGCCCGGCGCCTCCTCCATGGCGATCACCTTGGGGCCGGGCAGCACCACGGCGGCCACCTCGCCGTCGCGCAGCAACTGCTCGGCGGCGGCCGCGTCGCCGGTCTCGTGGACCTCCAACTCGGCGGCGCGCAGGGCCGGGGTGAACGTGCCGTCCACCACGGCGACCCGGGTCGGCCCGCCGTCCAGCCAGGCCGGGATGGCGATCGAGCCGATCAGGACGACCAGGAACGAGATGGTGCTGAACAGGAACGCCTTGTCCCGCAGCTTGGCGGCGATCTCCCGGCTGAAGACCAGCCGGGTGGCCTGAAGGGTGGTCATCGGATCACCTCTCGGAAGATCTCGGCGAGGGAGGGGCGGACCGGGCCGAACGCCCGGACCGGGCCACGGGCCAGGGCGGACCGCAGCACCGCCTGGTCGTCGGCGCGCGGGGCCAGGTCGAACACGGCGTGCGCGCCGTCCAGCTCGGTCAGGGTGACGCCCGGCTCGTCGCGCAGCCAGCCGGCGTCGCCGTCCACCTCGATCCGGTAGCGGGGCAGGGTGTACTGCTCGCGCAGTGCGGTCCGGGAGCCGGCGGCCCGGATGGTGCCGTCCGCGATGATCACCAGGTTGTCGCAGAGCCGCTCGACCAGCTCCAGCTGATGGCTGGAGAAGAGCACCGCGGCGCCGGAGCGGGCCCGCTCACGGAGCACGGCCAGCACCTTCTCCACCGCGATCGGGTCCAGGCCGGAGAACGGCTCGTCCAGGACCAGCAGCTCCGGGTCGTGCACCAGGGCGGCGGCGATCTGCGCCCGCTGCTGGTTGCCGAGCGACAGTTTCTCCACCGTCTCCCCGGCGCGCTCGGCCAGCTCCAGCCGCTCCAGCAGGGTGGTGGTGCGGCGTTTGGCGTCGGCGGCGCTCATGCCGTGCAGCCGTCCCAGGTAGACGATCTGCTCGCCGACGGTCATCTTCGGATAGAGCCCGCGCTCCTCCGGCATGTAGCCGAAGCGCTGCCGGTCGGCGCGGGTCAGCGGCGCGCCGCGCCAGTGCACCGAGCCGGACTCGGCGGCCAGCACCCCGAGGATGATCCGCATGGTGGTGGTCTTGCCGGCGCCGTTCGCGCCGACGAATCCGGTCAGCCGGCCGGACTCCACCGCGAACGACACGTCCTTGAGGACCTGACGCTCGCCGAAGGACCGGTTCACGGCCTCCAGGTTCAGGGCGGTTGTCATGTGTCCACGCTATTGATCGAGCGATGCCGTGTCGTCCGACTCGGGTATGTCATACCGGCGGAGGACCCGGGACCACCACCCCGAGCTCGTACGCCATCACCACCGCCTGTGTCCGGTCCCGTGCCCCGATCTTCATCAGCACCCGGCTGACGTGGGTCTTCACCGTGGTCTCGCCCAGTCGCAGGGCGGCCGCGATCTCCGCGTTGGTGGCCCCGCCGGCCAGCCGGACCAGCACCTCGTGCTCGCGCGGGGTGAGCTGGTCGAGCCGGACGCCGGAGTGGCCGGGCGCGGTGAAGGTGGCGATCACCCGGCGGGTGACGGCCGGGGCGAGCAGGGCCTCCCCGGCCGCGATCACCCGGATGGCCTCGGTCAGGGCCTCCGGGGTGCCGTTCTTCAGCAGGAATCCGCTGGCCCCGGCCCGGAGCGCGGCGAACAGGTAGTCGTCCCGGTCGAAGGTGGTCAGGATCAGCACCGACGGCCCGCCCCCGGCGGCGATCCGCCGGGTGGCCTCCAGCCCGTCCATCCCGGGCATCTCGACGTCCATCAGCACCACGTCCGGGCGCAGCCGCAGGGCCATCTCGACGGCTGTCGTGCCGTCCGCGGCCTCCCCGGCGACCTCGATGTCGTCCTCCATCTCGAGGATGACCCGGAAGCCGGTCCGGACCAGCAGATGGTCGTCGGCCAGCAGCACCCGCACGGTCATGCGGCCACCCCGGTGGAGTACGGGAAGCGGGCCCGGACCCGGTAGCCGCCGTCCGGGTGCGGGCCGTGGGTGAGGGCGCCGTCGTGCACGGACACCCGCTCGCGCATGCCGACCAGGCCCATCCCGCCGCCGGCCGCCGAACCGCCCCGCCCGTCGTCGGTGACGTCGATCTCCAGCTCCCCGTTGAGGTAGCGGACCCGGACGTCGAGGGACCGGGCGTGCGCGTGCTTGAGGGTGTTGGTCACCGCCTCCTGAACGATCCGGTAGGCGGTCTGGGACAGCGACTCGGGCAGCGGCACCGGTTCACCGTAGACGGCGAAGCCCACGGTCAGCCCGGCCTCCCGGGCCCGTTCGGCGATCTCCGGCAGCCGGTCGATGCCGATCTTCTCGACGGCGGCCGGCTCGGTCTCGCCGGAGCGCAGCGCGCCCAGCATCCGGCGCAGCTCGTCGACGGCGGTCCGGGCGCCCTCCTCGACCGCGGTGAGCGCGATCCGGGCCCGGTCCGGGTCCTTGTCCAGCGCCCGGCGGCAGGCGGACGCCTGGATGCCCATCACCGACACGTGGTGGGCGACCACGTCGTGCAGCTCCCGGGCGATCCGGACCCGCTCGGCGAGGACGGCCCGCCCGGCGGCCAGCGACTGCGCGGCCCGCAGCTCGGCGGCCTGTTCCGCCAGCTCGTGGTGGCGCCGGGCGCCGTTCCACACGGCGTCCCCCATGACGTGGCAGAAGGTGAAGAAGGCGACGTTCACCACGAAGGCGTTGATCGCCAGCGAGGTGGTGGCGGCCGGGCCGGGCAGATCGCCGGAGAAGAGGAAGAAGGACAGGACCAGCCAGCCGAACATCCCGCCGATGATCGACAGCCGCAGGATCCGCGAGCGGTCCCGGTGCCGGCCCCAGGCGCCGAGCGTGTAGATCGCCGCGAACAGGGTGCCGGTGGCGATCTGCTGCTCCTGGGAGCCGCGGTACTGGCCGGCGATGAAGGCGACCGAGATGACCACGGCGACCACGTCCGGGTACGACCGGCGCACGGTCAGCGGCAGGGTGGTGGCGAGCACCCACCAGATCTGCTCGGGCAGCGCGGCGGCGTGGTCGAAGTCGAACATCCCGCCGCCGCGGGCGGAGAAGAGGTTGACCAGGGCGACGGCGGCCACCGCCAGACCGCTCCACAGGTCGGTGCGGCGCTGGCGGGCGGTCGGGCCGGGGCGCTGCCACTCGTCGGGGGTCACCGATGGCATGGACCGACGATCGCACGGATCCTCAGGAACGTCGCGTCTGCGTGGGGATCGTCGCGTCCTCGTCCGGTGTCACCCGGCCGCCGAGGGCCCGGATGTGCCGGTGCGCGGCGGCCAGCCGGTCCTCCAGGGTGACGATCCGGCAGGCGGCGGCGAGCAGGAAGCCCTCGTCGAGCAGCACCCGCGCCCGGGCGGCCAGGTCGAGCTGATGCCGGGAGTAGCGCCGGTGGCCGCCGGCCGACCGCTCCGGCTCGATCAGCCCGGCCTCGTCGAGACTGCGCAGAAAGGCCTGCGTCACACCGATCGTCTCGGCGGCGCGGCCCATGCTGTAGATCGGACTGTCGCGGTCCATGCCACCCATCAGACACAGGCCGAGGCCCCGGCGGGTAACCGGGGCCTCGGCTTTTCAATTCTCGTGCCGGTCACTAACCGGCGCATGTGGTCGACCGGCTGCGTGCCGCTAGCAGTCGACCGGAGTGTTGGGCATCGGCTGCGATCACCTCATGTCGGGTCGGGGACGTCTTGATTACGCGTTGCTGCGGTATCTCGTCCTCCTTCTCCAACTTAGCGACAGTGCCAGTTGCGTTGCCGACCTTGGCCGACGAATCAAATGTAGGCCTGTACAGCCGAAATTTCTAGAGTCGCCGCTGTAGATTTTTTTCAACAAAAGTCAGACTGAGCTGCATAAATGTCCGGTGAAGGGGAAGGGGCGGCGGTGCGGGGCGGGCGCTTGCCGTGAGAGAGGTGACCGCGCCCCGCGCCGCCGCGGGAGGGGTGTCCACTGGCGATCCTGCCGAGGAACCGCCGTGACTCAAGGCTCGCACCGCACGCTCGGTGCGGCAACGCAATTAACCCTGCGCATTGACGCCCGTAACACTGCGGAGCGATCATGACCGGAGCAGTGGCTCAGGTCACAGTCTCTCTCCTGTGTAGGGGGCACGTCTGATGAGCACCGACGAGGAACGACTCGCTCAACTCGGCTACAAACAGGAACTCCACCGCCGGCTCTCCGGCTTCTCCAACTTCGCCGTCTCCTTCTCGATCATCTCGATCCTGGCCGGTGCGATCACCTCGTACGGCATCGCCATGAAGGCCGGCGGCCCGATCGCGATCACCCTGGGCTGGCTCTTCGTCGGTGTCATGGTGACCTTCGTGGCCCTGGCCATGGCCGAGGTCTGCTCGGCCTACCCGACCGCGGGCGCCCTCTACTGGTGGGCGGCCGCGCTGGCCAAGAAGAACAAACCGGCCTGGGCCTGGTTCGTCGGCTGGTTCAACTTCCTCGGCGAGGTGGCCGTCACCGCGGCCATCGACTTCGGCGCGGCGATCACCACGGCGGCGTTCCTCAGCCTCACCTTCGGGCTGGAGGTGACCGCCCTCTCCACGTTCCTGATCTTCCTGGTCATCATCGTGGTGCACGGGCTGCTGAACACCTTCGGCGTCAACCTGGTGCGGATCCTCTCCGACGTGAGCGCCTGGTGGCACCTGATCGGTGTCGCGGTGATCGTCGGCATCCTCGCGATCGTCCCGGACCAGCACAAACCGATCTCCGAGGTGTTCACCGAGGTCTACAACGCCACCGGCTTCACCTTCGCCGGGGCGGGCATCTACGCGGTGCTGATGGGCCTGCTGATGGCGCAGTACACGTACACCGGCTACGACGCCTCGGCGCACGTCGCGGAGGAGACCCACGACGCGGCCAACGCGGCGCCCCGCGGCATCGTGATGTCGGTGGTGGTGTCGGTGATCGCCGGCTTCGTCCTGCTGGTCGCGATCACCTGGTCCATCCAGGACTACGAGGGCGCGCTCGGCACCGACCTCGGCCTGCCCCCGGCGCAGATCTTCATCGACGCGGTCGGCCGCGACCTCGGGATCTTCCTGCTCTTCATCTGCATGGTCGCGCAGTGGTTCTGCGGGATGGCCTCGGTCACCGCCAACTCCCGGATGTCCTACGCCTTCGCCCGCGACGACGCGCTGCCCGGCTCACGGATCTGGAAGAAGGTCAATCCCCGCACCGGTACGCCCACCAACTCCATCTGGCTCTGCGTCTCCCTCTCCACCGTCCTGGTGCTGCCGTCGCTCTGGAACACGGTGGCCTACTTCGCCGCCACCTCGATCGCGGTGATCGGCCTCTACATCGCCTACGTCGGACCGGTCCTGCTGCGCCGGCTCAGCCCGGACTTCGAGCCGGGCCCGTGGAACCTGGGCCGGTGGAGCGCCCCGATCGGATGGATCGCGATCGTCTGGGTAGGGATCATCTGCGTCCTCTTCGTGCTGCCGCCCGCCTCGCCGATCACCGCCGAGACCTTCAACTACACGATCGTGGCGGTGGCGGTGGTGCTCGGAGCGGCCGCGATCTGGTGGTTCGCCAGCGCCCGCAAGTGGTTCACGGGCCCGAAGCAGAACCTCCTGGAAAAGGCCCACCACGGCGAACCCACCGACTGATAGGACTGATCCATGGATCTCGAGGAGCTCGACGTCTCCGTCGACAACGGCAGCATCGACACCGTGCTGCTGGCCCTGACCGACATGCAGGGCAGGCTGCAGGGCAAACGCCTGCACGGGCGGTACTTCCTGGACGAGGTGGTGTCCGGTGGCAGCGAGGGATGCAACTACCTGCTCGCGGTCGACGTGGACATGAACACCGTCGACGGCTACGAGATGTCCTCCTGGTCCACCGGCTACGGCGATCTGGTGATGAAGCCCGACTTCAGCACGCTGCGCCGGGTCCCGTGGCAGCCGGGCACCGCGATCGTGCTGGCCGATGTCCTGGACGCCGCCGGGCAGCCGGTGCCCGCGTCACCCCGGCAGATCCTGCGCCGCCAGCTGGACCGGCTGGCGGCGCACGGGCTCACCGCGTTCGCCGGGACCGAGCTGGAGTTCGTGCTCTACAAGGACAGCTACGAGCAGGCGTTCGACAAGAGCTACCGCAACCTGATCCCGGCCAACCAGTACAACGTGGACTACTCGCTGCTCGGCACCGCCCGGGTGGAGCCGCTGCTGCGCCGGATCCGCAACGAGATGTACGGCGCGGGCCTGCTCCCGGAGAGTGCCAAGGGCGAGTGCAACCTCGGTCAGCACGAGATCGCCTTCCGCTACGCCGACGCGCTGACCAGCGCCGACAACCACGTCATCTACAAGAACGGAGCCAAGGAGATCGCCGCCCAGGAGGGCATGGCGCTCACCTTCATGGCCAAGCCCAACGAGCGGGAGGGCAACTCCTGCCACATCCACTTCTCGCTGCGCGGGCCGGACGGGAGGTCGGCGATGCTCGGCGACGGGCCGGCCCATCTGAGCGTGACCGGGCAGCGGGTGCTGGCCGGGCTGCTCGCCACCATGCGCGAGTTCAGCCTGCTGTTCGCGCCGAACATCAACTCGTACAAGCGCTACCAGCCCGGATCGTTCGCGCCGACCGCGCTGCGCTGGGGGGTCGACAACCGCACCTGCGCGCTGCGGATCGCCGGGCACGGGCAGGGCATGCGGGTGGAGAACCGGGTGCCGGGCGGGGACGTCAACCCGTACCTGGCGATCGCCGCCCTGGTCGCCGGGGCGTTGCACGGGATCGAGAACGAGCTGTCGCTGGAGGACGAGTTCGCCGGTGACGCCTACCGGGACGAGACCGCCGGGCGGGTGCCCGGGACGCTGCGCGCGGCCACCGACCTGTGGGCGGGCAGCGCGGTGGCGGAATCGGCGTTCGGCGCGGACGTGGTCGCCCATTACGCGAACATGGGCCGGGTGGAACTGGCCGCCTACGACGCCGCGGTCACCGACTGGGAGTTGCGTCGTGGCTTCGAGCGCCTCTGAGTGTGAGGATCTTGTCGTGGCGACTACAGAGGTGATCGACCCGTCGACGGGGGGCGTCTTCACGACCGTACCGTCGCTGGGTCTGGAGGAGACCGACCTGGCGATCGACCGTGCGCGGAAGGCCTTCGACGAGTGGCGCCGGGTGTCTCCCGGGGACCGGGCGCGCCTGTTGCGCAGGTTCGCCGCGGTGGTCGAGGACGACATCGAGAACCTGGCCCGGCTTGAGGTACGCAACGCGGGTCACACCATCGGCAACGCGCGGTGGGAGGCCGGCAACGTCCGGGACGTGCTGAACTACTACGCGGGCGCGCCGGAGCGGCTGTCCGGGCGGCAGATCCCGGTGGCCGGCGGGGTCGACGTGACGTTCCACGAGCCGCTCGGCGTGGTCGGGATCATCGTGCCGTGGAACTTCCCGATGCCGATCGCCGGCTGGGGGTTCGCGCCCGCGCTCGCGGCCGGCAACACGGTGGTGCTCAAACCGGCCGAGCTGACCCCGCTGACCGCGATCCGGCTCGGTGAGCTGGCCCTGGAGGCCGGGCTGCCGGAGTACGTGTTCCAGGTGCTGCCCGGGAAGGGGAGCGTGGTGGGGCAGCGGTTCGTCACCCATCCGGCGGTGCGCAAGGTCTGTTTCACCGGGTCCACCGAGGTCGGCAAGTCGATCATGGCCGGCTGTGCCGATCAGGTGAAGCGGGTGACGCTGGAGCTGGGCGGCAAGAGCGCCAACATCATCTTCGCGGACGCCGATCTCGACGCCGCGGCGGCCGGTGCTCCCGGCGCGGTCTTCGACAACGCGGGTCAGGATTGCTGCGCCCGGTCGCGGCTGCTCGTGGAAGCGTCGGTGTACGACAGGTTCCTGGAACGGTTCGAGTCGGCCGTACGACAATTCCGGGTTTTGGATCCTAATGATGATTTGTCAGAAATGGGTCCACTGATCTCTTCCGGGCAACGATCGAGTGTCACGTCCTACCTGGACGGGGCCGACGTCGCCTTCCAGGGGAGCACACCTGATCAGGACGGCTGGTGGTTCCCGCCGACCGTGCTGCTGGCCGCCTCACCGAACGACAGGCACTGGCGGGAGGAGATCTTCGGCCCGGTGGTCAGCGTGCTGCCGTTCCGGGACGAGGCCGAGGCGATCGCGCTGGCCAACGACACCGAGTACGGCCTCTCCGGCTCGATCTGGACCCGGGACGTGGGCCGTGCGCTGCGCGTCTCCCGGGCGGTGGAGACCGGCGCGCTCAGCGTCAACAGCAACTCCTCGGTGCGCTACTGGACGCCGTTCGGTGGTATGAAACAGTCCGGCCTGGGTCGTGAGCTGGGACCGGACGCCCTGTTGTCCTTCACCGACGTGAAGAACGTATTCATCTCAACGGGAGACTGAGTGGAACGTCTGCGGGACCGGGTCGCCGTGATCACCGGCGCCGGTAGTGGAATCGGTCTGGCCACCGCTCGGCGGTTCGCGGCCGAAGGAGCCTTCGTAGTCTGCGTGGACATCTCCGAAGGGGCCGGCAAAGCGGTCGCCGAGGAGGTCGGCGGCGAGTTCGTGTCCTGTGACGTCAGCGACGAGGAGCAGGTCAAAGCCCTCTTCGACGGCGTCGCCGAACGGCACGGCCGGGTCGACATCGCCTTCAACAACGCCGGCATCTCGCCGCCCGACGACGACTCGATCCTGGTCACCGGCATCGACGCGTGGGAACGGGTCCTCAAGGTCAACACGACCTCGGTGTTCTTCTGCTGCAAGTACGCCATCCCGCACATGCAGCGCCAGGGCAAGGGCTCGATCATCAACACCGCGTCGTTCGTGGCCCTGCTCGGGGCGGCCACGTCACAGATCGCCTACACCGCCAGCAAGGGCGGCGTGCTGGCGATGACCCGGGAGCTGGGGGTGCAGTTCGCCCGGGAGGGGATCCGGATCAACGCGCTCTGCCCCGGCCCGGTGGCCACCCCGCTGCTGATGGAGCTGTTCGCCAAGGATCCGGAACGGGCCGCCCGCCGGCTGGTGCACGTGCCGATGGGCCGGTTCGCCGAACCGGACGAGATCGCCGCCGCGGTGGCGTTCCTGGCGAGTGACGACGCGTCGTTCATGACCGCCTCGCAGTTCGTCGTCGACGGCGGCATCACCGGAGCGTACGTAACTCCGTTGTGAGGGTTTAATCACCCGCTACCGTGGAGAAGGTTCCCTGTACACCCAGCTCACACAGGTGTATAGGGTCGAATCCCCGTCCGTGCGGTCCAGCTCCCGTGCGGGTGGGACAGAGGGGCCCGTGACGCGGCGTCGGATCTCCGGCGCCGCGCACCTGTGATTACGGTGGTGCGATGCGTCCGATCATCGGCATAACGTCCTACGTGCTCCCCGCCCACTGGGGAGTGTGGGTGGATCTCCCGACCACGCTGGTCCCGCACGACTACGCCGAGGCGGTCCGCCTCGCCGGAGGCCGCGCGGTGGTCCTCCCGCCGGACGATCTCGACGCCGACGTGCTGGACCGCCTGGACGGCCTGGTGCTGTCCGGCGGGCCGGACGTGGCCCCGGCGCACTACGGCCAGACCGCCGGGCCGCACACCGTCACCCATCCCGAACGGGACACCGCCGAGCTGCTGCTGCTCCGCGCGGCCCTGGACCGCGACCTGCCGCTGCTCGGCGTCTGCCGGGGCATGCAACTGCTCACCGTGGCCGCCGGCGGCAGCCTGCACCAGCACCTGCCGGACCTGCTCGGGCACGAGAAGCACCGGCCGGGGCCGGGCGTCTACGGCTCCCGGTCCGCCGGGTTCGCGCCCGGCAGCCGGATCGCCGCCCTGATGGGCGACGACACGACCATCAACTGCTTCCACCATCAGGGCGTCGCCGACCCCGGCTCGCTGACCGTGACCGGCTGGGCCGACGACGGCCTGCCCGAGGCGGTCGAGGATCCGGATCGGCGGTTTGTTCTCGGTGTGCAGTGGCATCCGGAGGTCAGCCGCGACCGGCGGCTCTTCGGCGCCCTGGTGGCGGCGGCCTCCGAGGAGAAGAACTCTTGACCACGAAGCGACCCCTGATCGGCATGACCGCCTACGCCGAACAGGTGCGGCACGGCCGGAACGACCTGTTGGCTGGGATGCTCCCGATGACCTACGTGAAGGCGGTGCACGCCGTCGGCGGCCGGGCCGTGCTGATCACCCCCGACGACCCCGGCACCGACGTCATCGACTCCCTCGACGGCATCGTGTTCTGCGGCGGCGGCGACGTCGACCCGGCGCACTGGGGCGCGCCGCCGCACCCGGCCACCGAGGTGGACGGCCCCCGGGACGCCTCCGAGCTGATCCTGATGCGGGCCGCCCTGGCCGCCGGCCTGCCGACGCTCGGCGTCTGCCGGGGCATGCAGGTGATGGCGGTGGCCACCGGCGGCAGCCTGCACCAGCACCTGCCGGACCTGATCGGCCACGACCGGCACCGGGCCGCGGCCGGCACCGATCCGCTCGCCGCCGGGGCCTCCGACTACGGCCGGCACGACGTGGTGGTCGAGGAGCGCTCGATGGCGCACCGGCTCCTCGGCCGCTCCCTGACCGTCAACTCCTTCCACCACCAGGCGATCGCCGACCCCGGCGAGTTCGTCCCGGTCGGCTGGTGCCCGGACGACCGGGTGATCGAGATCGTCGAGCATCCCGCGCACACCTTCGCCCTGGGTGTGCAGTGGCACCCGGAGCGCACCGCCGACCTGAGGGTCTTCGCGGCTCTGGTCGAGGCGTCGGTGGAGGCCCGGTCGGTAGCCGCCTGACGAGCGCTTCCGGCTGTCCGATGTTAGGTTCTGTCTCGCGGATCAGGCGGGACATGGGAGGCGCTGATGACTGCCCTGCCGAGGCGGTTGAGCAACGCCTTCGAGCGGGGTGGCGAGATGGGCGCCCGGATGTCCGGTCTGGACTGGGCGGCGACCCCCGTCGGCGACCCGGCCGGCTGGCCCGTCGAGCTGGTCGACGCGGTCGCCACCATGCTGGCCTCCCGGGCCCAGATCATCGTCTTCTGGGGACCCGAGCGGGTGGTGCTCTACAACGACGCCTACATCGTCACCATGGGCGGCAAACACCCCGGCTTCCTCGGCCGGCCCGGCCGGGAGCTGTGGGGCGAGGTCTGGGACGTGCTGCGGCAGCTGTTCGACGGGGTGGTCGCGGACGACCGGTCGTTCGAGGCCCGGGACCACCTCTTCATGATCGAGCGGTACGGGTACGTCGAGGAGACCTACTTCGACGTCTCGTTCGATCCGATCCGCTCCGGCGACGGCGTCCCCGGCGGCGTGATGTGCATCGTCACCGAGACCACCGGCCGGGTCCTCGGCGAGCGCCGGCTGCGCACCCTGAGCGCCCTGGGCCGGCGTCTCTCCGCCACCTCGGACCAGGCGGTGCTGGCCGCCGAGACGGCCGCGGTGCTCACCGCGGACGCCGAGGACGTGCCGTTCGCCGAGCTGATCCTGGACGGAGCCGGCACGCACCCGGCGATCAGCGAGGTGATCACCGAGGGGAACCCCGGGCGGATCCCGCTGGCACTGCTGACCGTCCCGGCCCCGGCCGCCGCCGAGGAGGCCCTGATCCTGCCGATCGGGGTGGGCGCGGACACCGTCGGCGCGCTGGCCGTCGGGGTGAGCCGCCACCTCCCGCTGGACGACGACTACCGGGACTTCCTGGACCTGGCCGCGGCCCAGATCTCCCGCGGGGTGGCCAACGTCCGGGCCTTCCAGCAGCAGCGCGAGCGGGCCGCCGAGCTGGCCGCGCTGGACCGGGCGAAGACCCAGTTCTTCTCCAACGTGAGCCACGAGTTCCGGACCCCGCTGACCCTGATCCTCGGCCCGCTGGAGGACCTGATCGAGGACCCGGAGCTGCGGGCCCGGCTGCTGCCGGTGCACCGCAACGCGCTGCGGCTGCTCAAACTGGTCAACACGGTGCTCGACTTCTCCCGGACCGAGTCCGGCCGGCTGCGCGCCGTCTACCGCCCCACCGACCTGGCCGGGCACACCGCGCGACTGGCCCGGACCTTCCGCCCCGCCCTGGACCGGGCCGGGCTCGCGCTCACCCTCGACACCCCACCGATGACCATGCCGGTGTACGTCGACCACGAGCTATGGGAGAAGATCGTCTTCAACCTGCTCTCCAACGCGGTGAAGTTCACCCGCGAGGGTGGTGTCGAAGTGCTGGTCCGGGCGGCCGGCGGGCAGGCCGAGCTGATCGTGCGGGACACCGGCGCGGGCATCCCGGAAGCCGACCAGTCGATGCTGTTCGACCGCTTCCACCGGGTCACCGGCGCCTGGTCCCGCAGCCACGAGGGCACCGGCATCGGGCTGGCCCTGGTCCGCGAGCTGACCGAACTGCACGGCGGCACGGTCGCGGTGCGCAGCCGCCCCGGCGCGGGCAGCGAGTTCACCGTCCGGATCCCGTTCGGCACCGCCCACCTGCCGGCCGACCGGGTCAGCGCGGACCCGGCGCCACCCGGCGACCCGGCCGAGCCCCGCCTCTGGGTCGACGAGGCCACCTGGTGGGCCGGTGACGGGCCGGGCATCCCGCAGCCCCGGCAGGGCGAGCCCGGCGGCCGGATCCTGCTCGCCGACGACAACGCCGACCTGCGCGACCACGTGTCCCGGCTGCTCTCGCCACACTGGGACGTGGCCACCGCGGTGGACGGCGCCGCGGCCCTGGAACTCGCCCGGGAACAACAGTTCGACCTGGTGCTCACCGACGTGATGATGCCCCGGCTGGACGGCTTCGGGCTGATCGCCGAACTGCGGGCCGAGCCGCGGACCCGGGACGTGCCGATCGTGGTGCTGTCCGCCCGGGCCGGAGAGGAGTCCGCGGTCGAAGGGCTGTCCGCCGGCGCCGACGACTACCTGGCCAAGCCGTTCTCCACCCGCGAGCTGATCGCCCGGGTCCGGGCCAACCTGGAACTCGGCCAGCTGCGCCGGGAGATCGTCAGCAACCTGCGCGGGCTGGTCGACGCCACCGCCGCCCTCAACGCGGTGCCCACCACCGCCGAGGTGCTCGACGTCGCCGCCCGGCACGTGCAGGCGATGACCGCGGCCGGGCGGGTGGTGCTGACCACCCCGGACGGCCGGGCCGAACGGGACGGCGGCGCGGCCGGCACGGCCCACCCGGCCGCGGTCCTGCCGCTGCCGGACACCAGCGGGCCGCCCCTGGGCGAACTGCGGGTCTGGTCCGGCCCCGGCGGGCCGGTCGACACCGTGGTGCTCACCCAGCTGGCCCGGCTGGTCGGGCTGCGGCTGGCCAACGCCCGGCTCTACGAGACCGAGCACCGGATCGCCGCCACCCTCCAGCACAGCCTGCTGCCGCAGTCACTGCCCCGGGTGCCGGGCGCCATCGTGGCCGGGCGATACCTCCCCGGCAGCAGCGAGGCCCGGGTCGGCGGCGACTGGTACGACGTGATCGCCGGCCCCGACGGCGAACTGTTCCTGGTGATCGGGGACGTGGTCGGCAAAGGGGTGCAGGCGGCCGCCGGGATGGGGCAGTTGCGCAACGCTCTCCGGGCGTACCTGCTGGAGGGTTTCGACTGCGGGACCGCCCTCAGCCGCCTCAACCGCCTGGTCGACACGCTCGGCCGGCGGCAGTTCGCGACCGTCCTGTGTGTCGGCTTCGACCCGCGGACCCGGCGGATGCGCTACTCCTCGGCCGGGCATCCGTCACCGGTGCTGATCCCCGCCGGGCAGACCGGGACCTTCCTGTACGACACCGCGCTCGGCCCGCCGGTCGGCGCGCTCGGGTCGGTCACCTACCCCACCCGGGAGACCGAACTGGACGCCGGCACCCGCCTGCTGCTCTACACCGACGGGCTGATCGAGGACCGCCGGCAGGCCATCGACGACGGCCTCAGCGAGTTGACCGCCGACGTCGCCAAACCCACCGAGCACATCGACGACCTGCTGGACAAGCTGCTGGCCAAGGCCACCCGGCGCGGCGCCCGGCGGGACGACGTGGCGCTGGTCGCGATGGAGGTCACCGAACCCCGCGAGTTCGTGTTGCGGCTGCCCGCCGACGCCGGCCGGCTGATCGTGCTGCGCCGCCGGCTGGAGGACTTCCTGGCCGCCCACCGGGTCTCCGACGACGACGCCTTCGACCTGGTGATGGCGGTCTCCGAGGCGGCGGCCAACGCCATCGAGCACCCGGTCGACCCGGCCGAACCGGTGATCACCGTGACCGCCTCGTTCCAGCCGGAGGCGGTGCTGGTCGCGATCCGGGACACCGGCAGCTGGCGGCCGGCCACCGACGCCGGATTCCGCGGCCGGGGGCTGGCCCTGATCGGCGCCCTCACCGAACTGTCCGTGCACCGCTCCGCCGAGGGCACCGAGGTGGTGCTGCGCCGCCCACTCGGTCAGCCCTGATCGGCGCTGACCCAGGGCTGGTGCCCGAGCCCGGAGATGTCCAGCACCCGCCGCACCCGGTCGGACGGGAACACCTTCAGGGCGCCCGGATAGTGGTCGGCCAGCCGGACCAGGGTGTGGATGGCGGCCGAGTCGAAGAAGGTGACCGCCCGCAGGTCCAGAGTGGCCGCCCGGACCCGGCCGGGGGTGGCGGCCCGGAACATCGCGTCCGCGGTGGCCATGTCGACCTCACCGGACACCCGCACGGTGACACGATCACCGGCGACCTCGCCGACGGCGGAGAAGCCCGGGTCCTCTTGATCCACGCCGACCACGATTCCACAGGCCCACGGGGGCGGCAAGGACGGGGCCCACGGGTGGTTAGGCTGGAGTCCATGACCGTACGTGCCCCACTCGTGCCCGGAAAGCAGTCGCGCACGCGATCGGTCCCGGCGCAGATCGTCCGCCCCGAGTACGTCGGCAAGAAACGCCCGAAGGAGTGGCGCGGCTCGCACGTGCAGACCGCCGAGACGATCGAGAAGATGCGGATCGCCGGCCGGATCGCCGCCCAGGCCACCCAGCTCGCCGGCGAGCACTGCAAACCCGGGGTGACCACCGACGAGATCGATCGGGTGGTGCACGAGTTCATCCTCGACCACGGCGCCTACCCGTCGACGCTGGGCTACAAGGGCTTCCCCAAGTCCTGCTGCACCTCGCTCAACGAGGTGATCTGCCACGGCATCCCGGACTCCACCGTGCTGGAGGACGGCGACATCATCAACGTGGACGTCACCGCGTACCTGAACGGCGTGCACGGCGACACCGACGCCACCTTCTGCGTCGGCGAGGTCGGCGAGGAGGCCCGGCTGCTGGTCGAGCGGACCCACGAGGCGATGATGCGGGGCATCCGCGCGGTCGCCCCGGGCCGCCCGATCAACGTGATCGGCCGGGTCATCGAGGCGTACGCCCGGCGCTTCGGCTACGGCGTGGTCCGCGACTTCACCGGCCACGGCATCGGCGAGACGTTCCACTCCGGGCTGTACATCCCGCACTACGACCGGCCGGACCTCACCACCGTGATGGAGCCGGGCATGACCTTCACCATCGAGCCGATGATCTGCCTCGGGACGTACGAGTACGAGGTGTGGAAGGACGGCTGGACGGTCGTCACCCGGGACCGGAAGTGGACCGCCCAGTTCGAGCACACCCTGGTGGTCACCGACGACGGCGCGGAGATCCTGACCCTGCCGTAGACCCGGGTCCCGGTCTCAGTCGAAGAGCGCGCCGAGCCGGCCGTCCACCGGGCGGCCGCGCGCGGTCAGCTCCTCGGCCTGATACCGCAGGATCGCCTCCAGCTCCGGCATGCCGGCGGTGGCCACCCCGGTGTGCCGGACCGCGTCGGTGGCGTTGCGGAAATAGGTGCGGGTCAGGAATCCGGTGACCATCGCCGCGTGCAGCCGGGCCTCGGCGGCCGGCATCAGGGCCGCGTCGGTGTCGTCACGCCGACTCTGCCGGGTGGCCCGGGCGTACGCGCCGTTCGCGATCGCCCAGTTGTGCCGGGCCTGTCCGGTGAACTCCATCGGGCGCGCCTCGGTCAGCAGCGTCAGATGCGCCTCCCGCCGGTCCTTGAACCAGTTCCGCGGATCCATCAGCGGGAACGTGGTGATGAACCCGTCCGCCCGCAACGGCCACCACGGGCCCAGCTGCCGGGCCTGGCCCAGCCCGTCCTCGGCGGTGATCACCCGCAGGTCGACCGGGATGCCGTCGACCAGCCGCCGGGCCGGCCTGGGCCCGGTCCGTGGGCGGGACGTCACCACCACCAGGTTGATGTCGCTGCCGTCGGTGTCGTCGCCGTGCGCCGTCGACCCGTACAGGCCGATCGCCACGACCTCGGCCCGCCACCGGTCCAGGACGGCTTCGCGCAGCCGGATCGCGAGTGACCCGCGGGGGGAGGTGGCGTCGAGGGCGTCGATCACGTCCTCATTGTCGGCTGATCACCCCGGCCGGGTGAGCCCGATCGTCAGGAATCCGGGCGGCCCGGGAAGGCCATCGTCAGCGGCGTCACGCCGGCCAGCCTCCGCCAGCGGGTGGCACGGATCGCCGAGTCGGTGAGATGCGACAACGCGTCGGTACGGTCCCCGGCCTCGGTCACCGGCAGCAGCACCCGCCAGGCCTGGGCCACCCCGTCCTCCACGTGCACCGCCAGCCGGAGCGCGCTCGCCCGGTCGGTGACCTCGAAGGGCAGCTGGTACGCCGCGGGGGCGGGCGCCGTGCCGGCCCGGGCCTCGGCCAGCTTCGCGACCAGCGCGTCCCGCCGGGACCGGTGCTCCTGCTCGGCGGCGCGGGCCCGGTTCACCTCGTCACCCGAGCGCAGGCGCACGCCGATCACGCCGTACGCATAGATGGCCGCCTCCTCGGCGGCGAGGGCGGCGGCGAGTTGTTCGGTCACGCTGCGAACCCTAGCGGGTCAGCGCAGCGCCTCGGCATGTGTGGCGCGACAGGCGGCGATCGATCCGACCAGCGCGGCCCGCCCGGCCGGGGCCGCCTTGCACGCCGCCACCGCGGTCTTCTGCGCCGCCTGCTCGGCTTTGCGCAGCGTGGCCGGGGTGTCCGCGGCGCCGGCCGGTGCCGAGGCGGACGGGGCGGCGGAGACCACCGCGGCGCCGATCACCCTGGCCAGCTCGGCGGCGTGCGCCCGGTGGTCGTCGGCCATCGGGGTGAGCCGGGCGGCCAGGTCCGGTTTCGCGACGATCGCCCGGTCGTACGCCCCGGCCAGCGCGATCGCCTCGTCGAGCAGCGGCTGCAGCGGGTCCGGCTGCGGCTCGGGCTCCGGGTCGCCGCCGAACAGCCCACAACCGGCGAGCGCCGTCGATCCGGCCGCCACCGCTCCCAGAAAGACCCGCCGTGAGTGCATCCGCATCCGGCCAGTCAACACCATTCGGTGCGGCGGTGCTCCGGCCCGTCCACCGGCGCGTTACGCTCAGCGTCAGCCGCGGGGCCACGAACTGCCCGGCGGCATATAGTCGTTCCCTGCGAGGACACTTCGTCCCGCGAAAAAGCTAGTGAGAGGTCGAGCCCGATGACGCAGCGTGGTCGCGCCGGGGCCCGGCCCGGTGGTCGCCCCGGCAGCCGGCGGACCAGGCCGGAGCCCGAGACCCGTGGTGCCGCACCCCAGCCCCGCGTCGATCTGGGCGCCGCCCGTGCCCGGCTCCGCGAGGTGGTCGAGCCGGTGGTCACCAAGGCCGGTTACGACCTGGAGGACCTGACCCTGACCCGGGCCGGCCGCCGGTTCGTGGTCCGGGTGCTGATCGACACCGACGGCGGTGTCGGCCTCGACGACGTGGCGGTGGTCTCCCGGGAGATCTCCGAGGCCCTGGACGCCGCCGACGAGAGCGGTGGCGAGCTGCTCGCCGGGGAGTACCAGCTGGAGGTCGGCTCCCCCGGGGTGGACCGCCCGCTGACCGAGCCCCGGCACTGGCGCCGCAACATCGGCCGCCTGGTCGCGGTGGACGGACTGACCGGCCGGGTGACCTCGGCCGACGACACAGGTGTGGCGCTTGACGTGGACGGCGTGACCCGCGAGCTGGCATGGGCCGGGCTCGGGGCGGGCAAGGTCCAGATCGAGTTCAAGCGCATGGACGAAGCCGATTTCGGCGATGACGACGACGTCGAAGACGACGACGAGGACGAAGGGGAGGGCGAGGAGTGAACATCGACCTCGCGGCGCTGCGCGCCCTGGAGCGCGAGCGGGAGATCCCGTTCGAGACCATTCTCGCGGCCATCGAGACCGCGCTGCTGACCGCGTACCGGCACACCGAGGGCGCGGAGAGCCACGCCCGGGTGGAGATCGACCGCAAGAGCGGCGTCGCCTCGGTGCTGGCCCAGGAGCTCGACGCGGACGGCACGGTGGTGCGGGAGTGGGACGACACTCCGCACGACTTCGGCCGGATCGCGGCGATGACCGCCAAGCAGGTCATCCTGCAGCGTCTCCGGGAGGCCACCGACGAGCAGCACTTCGGTGAGTACGCGGGGCGCGACGGCGACCTGGTCACCGGTGTGGTGCAGGCCGACGCGGCCCGGGCCGAGAAGAACATCGTGACCGTCGACCTGGGCAAGCTCGAGGCGGTCCTGCCGCAGTCCGAGCAGGTGCCGGGGGAGACGTACCCGCACGGCACCCGGATCCGCTGCATCGTGGTGCACGTGGCCAAGGGTTTCCGCGGCCCGCAGATCACCCTGTCCCGCTCGCACCCGGCCCTGGTGAAGAAACTCTTCGCCCTGGAGGTGCCGGAGATCGCGGACGGGACGGTGGAGATCGCCGCGATCGCCCGTGAGGCGGGTCACCGGACGAAGATCGCGGTGCGGTCCACCGTCCAGGGGGTGAACGCCAAGGGCGCCTGCATCGGCCCGATGGGCCAGCGGGTCCGGGCGGTGATGAGCGAGCTGCACGGTGAGAAGATCGACATCATCGACTGGTCGGAGGATCCGGCCCAGTTCGTCGGTAACGCGCTCTCCCCGGCCAAGGCGCTGCGGGTCGAGGTGGTCGACGCCGCCAGCCGTACGGCCCGGGTCACCGTGCCGGATTTCCAGCTCTCGCTGGCGATCGGCCGGGAGGGGCAGAACGCCCGGCTGGCCGCCCGGCTGACCGGGTGGCGCATCGACATCCGTCCGGACAGCGAGCCCGCCGGAGCATCGGACCGGGATGCGGCCGAGGCGGGGAACTGACCGGATACGCGTCCGGCGCGATCGAGGGGTAGACTTGGACTCGGTCGGCCCGACGCGAACCTGCGTCGGCTGTCGCAAACGCGCGCCGGCCAGGTCATTGCTGCGGTTCGTCGCGGCAGAGACGGGGGGCGACCTCCGGCTTCTGCCGGATCCGGCCCGCCGACTGCCGGGGCGGGGAGCGCATCTGCACCCCGATCCGGCCTGCTTCGCGCAGGCAGAGCGGCGTCGCGCCTTCGGGCGTGCGTTGCGTCTCGCTGGATTTGCTGACCCAGAGCTGCTCGCGGAGCACATCCGCGCGGTCTCCGTGCCGCGTGGAACCACCGATGACGAGGCGTCGGCGCCTCGTCACGACCCAGCAAGGTAGGACGACCCAGATGAGCACACGATGAAGTCCCTGAAATGACCAGGCTTCTAGTGCACGAGTGAGGTCTCTGCGGGTACTGCTCGCACGGACCTCAAAGTGAGGAGTGCAGTGCCAGGCAAGGCCCGCGTACACGAGCTCGCCAAAGAGCTCGGGGTCGACAGCAAGACCGTTCTCGCCACGCTCAAGGACATGGGCGAGTTCGTCAAATCCGCATCGAGCACCGTCGAGGCCCCTGTGGCCCGTCGGCTCCGTGGTGCTCTGGAGCAGGGCGGCGCCATCCCGGCGTCCTCGTCCTCTCCGGCGCCCAGCGCTCCCACCGCAGGTGGATCGAGCCCGTCCCCGGCCCCGCGCCCGGGACCCCCGATGGGGCGGCCTCAGCCGCCGCGCCGGCCGGGCCCGCCGCAGGGTGAAGCGCCCAACGCCCCTACTTCTCCGGCGCCGGCGCCCGGACCGTTCTCCGGTCCGAAGCCTCCGGTTCCCGGTCGTCCGGGCCCGCGGCCCGGTCCGATCGCGAAACCGGCCAGCGCCCACGACATCGAGGTGGCTGCCGCCGAGGCCCGCGCCCAGGCGCTGAAGGCCGAGCAGGAAGCCTCGGTCAAGGCCGCCCGTGAGGCTCAGGCCGCCCGTTCGCGGGATGCCGAGCGCCGCCCGCAGGGCACGACCGAGGGTGGCGCCCAGCGCGGTCCCGGTCCCCGCCCGGGTCCGGGCAGTGTCCCGCCGCGTCCGGGTTCCCCGGCCGCCGGCCGTAACCAGGGTGGTCCCGGTGCTCCCGGCGCCCCCCGTCCGGGTGGCCCCGGTGGTCCCCGTCCCGGTCCCGCCGGTGGCGCTCCGCGTCCGCCCGCCCGTGGTCCGGGTAACAACCCGTTCGGTGTCTCCGGTGGTGGCGCGGCGCGTCCGTCGCCGGCCTCGATGCCGCGTCCCAACCAGCCCGGCATGCCTCCGCGCCCGAACCAGGCCGGCATGCCGCCGCGGCCGAGTCCCGCCTCGATGCCGCCGCGTCCCAGCCCCTCCTCCATGCCGGCGCAGCGCCCGGCCCGCCCGGGTGGTCCCGGTGGCGGCGCCGGTCGTCCCGGCGGTCCCGGTGGCGGCCGTGGCGGTCCCGGTGGCGGCGGCGGTGGCGGCTACCGCGGTGGCGGTGGCGGCGGTGGCGGCTTCCGCCCGGGTGGCGGCGGCGGTGCCGGTGGCGGTTTCCGTCCCGGTGGCGGCGGCGGTGCCGGTGGCGGTTTCCGTCCCGGTGGCCCCGGTGCCGGCGGTGGCGGTCCGGTCGGCGGTGCCCCGGGTCGTCCCGGTGGCGGCGGTGGCCGTGGTCGTGGCGGCGGTGCCGCGGGTGCCTTCGGGCGTCCGGGTGGCCGGCCGACCCGTGGCCGCAAGTCGAAGAAGCAGCGGCGTCAAGAGTTCGACAACCTGTCGGCTCCGCAGATGTCGTCGGGTGCTCCCCGTGGCAACGGCCAGGAGATCCGGATGTCCCGTGGGGCGTCCCTCTCCGACTTCGCCGACAAGATCAACGCCAACCCGGGCTCGCTCGTCCAGGAGATGTTCAACCTGGGCGAGATGGTGACCGCCACGCAGTCGGTGTCCGACGACACCCTGCTGCTGCTCGGCGAGCACCTGGGCTTCACGGTCGTGATCGTCAGCCCCGAGGACGAGGACCGCGAGCTGCTCGCGCGGTTCGACATCGACCTCGACGCCGAGGTGGCCGAGGAGCGTCTCGTCACCCGTCCGCCGGTCGTGACCGTCATGGGTCACGTCGACCACGGTAAGACGAAGCTGCTCGACGCGATCCGCAAGACCAACGTGGTGGCCGGTGAGGCGGGTGGCATCACCCAGCACATCGGTGCCTACCAGGTCGTCGTTCCGCACCAGGGCGAGGACCGGGCGATCACCTTCATCGACACCCCGGGTCACGAGGCGTTCACCGCCATGCGTGCCCGTGGTGCCAAGGTCACCGACATCGTGATCCTGGTGGTCGCGGCCGACGACGGCGTCATGCCGCAGACGGTCGAGGCGCTCAACCACGCCAAGGCGGCCGACGTGCCGATCGTGGTCGCGGTGAACAAGGTCGACAAGCCGGACGCCAACCCGGACAAGGTCCGGCAGCAGCTGACCGACTACGGCCTGCTCGCCGAGGAGTACGGCGGCGAGACCATGTTCGTGAACGTGGCGGCCAAGCCCGGCATCGGCATCGACGACCTCCTCGAGGCCGTCCTGCTGACCGCCGACGCGGCGCTCGAGCTGACCGCCCCGATCGACGGCCCCGCCCAGGGTGTCGCGGTCGAGGCGCACCTGGACAAGGGTCGCGGTGCCGTGGCCACCGTCCTGGTGCAGAAGGGCACGCTGCGGGCCGGCGACTCGATCGTGGCGGGTGGCGCGCACGGTCGCGTCCGGGCCATGCTCGACGAGAACGGCCACCAGGTCGCCGAAGCGGGCCCGGCCCGTCCGGTCCTGGTGCTCGGTCTCACCTCGGTCCCGAGCGCGGGCGACACGTTCCTCGCCGCCGAGGACGACCGCACCGTCCGCCAGATCGCCGAGCAGCGGCAGGCTCGCCGCCGTGCGGCGACCTTCGCGAACTCGAGCCGCCCGAAGTCGATCGACGAGATGATGCGGGACATCAAGGAGGGCGAGAAGGCTTCGCTCACCCTGGTCATCAAGGGCGACGGCTCCGGTTCGGTCGAGGCCCTCGAAGAGGCGCTGTTCAAGATCGAGATTCCGGACGAGATCCAGCTCAAGGTCATCCACCGCGGCGTCGGTGCGATCACCGAGAGCGACGTCAACCTGGCGTCGGCCTCGTCGGAGCAGACCGCGACGATCATCGGCTTCAATGTCCGGGCCTCCAACAAGGTCAAGGAGATGGCCGACCGCGCCGGCGTGGAGATCCGCTACTACAGCGTGATCTACCAGGCCATCGAGGAGATCGAGGCGGCGCTCAAGGGCCTGCTCAAGCCGGAGTACGAAGAGGTCGAGCTGGGCACCGCGGAGATCCGCGAGGTCTTCCGCTCGTCCAAGATCGGTCTCATCGCCGGTTGTATCGTCCGGTCGGGTCTCATCCGCCGCAACACCAAGGCGCGGGTTCTGCGCGACGGTGTGGTGGTGGCCGACAGCGTCACGATCAGCTCGCTCAAGCGGTTCAAGGACGACGCGACCGAGGTCCGCGAGGGCTTCGAGTGTGGTCTGACCCTCCAGGGCTACGGCTCGCCGCAGGTCGGCGACGTCATCGAGACCTGGGAGATGCGCGAGAAGGTTCGCGCGTAAGGGCAACGGTCTGACGACGGCCCCCGGTGCTTCGGCGCCGGGGGCCGTCTCGGCAGAATGGCCACATGTCCCGCTATGCCATGCTGCTCGCCCCGTCCGCCAACCGCGTCTACGCCGATCAGGCGTCCCGCATGTCCCAGGCGGAGCTGGCCGCGTTCGGCCCGGTGCTGTCCTCGGGGCTCGACGAGATCGACGTCACACTGATCGGTGGTGTGGAGTATCTGACGTTCGCCGCCGAGCTCTCCGAGCGTGATGTCGCGTACATCTCGAATCTCTCCTCGGCCTACGCCCTCTTCGAGCGCGTCGAGGACGACCTGCTCCGCCCGCTGGCGCTGTCCCCGCTGGCCCACTACGACAGCGACCTGATCACCATCCCGAAGTACGCGGGCAAGACCAACGAGCAGTTCACCAAGCTGGTGCTCAACCTGACCGTGCTGGCCTCGGCGTCGGCCGGGCGGATGCTCGACGGCCGGCTCACCGTGCTGGACCCGCTGTGCGGGCGCGGGACGACCCTCAACCAGGCCCTGATGTACGGGTGGGACGGCATCGGTGTGGAGATCGACGGCAAGGACGTGGAGGCGTACAAGCTGTTCCTCCAGACCTGGCTCAAGCGCAAGCGGCTCAAGCACTCCGCCGACCTGGTGCCGGTGCGCCGCCAGGGTCGCCGGGCCGCCCGCCGGCTGGAGGTGACGATGGCCGCGAGTAAGGACGATCACAAGTCCGGGGCGGTGCAGAAGCTGATCGTGCTGAACGCCGACACCACCGGGCTGGACGGGCTGATCCGGGGCAACGTGGCCGACGTGCTGGTGGCCGATCTGCCGTACGGGGTGGCCCACGGCAGCTACGACGACGAGGGCGGCATCTCCCGGCGCCCGCTGGACCTGCTGGAGCGGGCCGTCCCGCAGTGGCTGCCGCTGCTGCGCCCGGGTGGCGCGATCGGCCTGTCCTGGAACACCAAGGTGGCCAAGCGGGAGCTGGCCGAGGACATCCTGCTCGCGGCCGGGCTGGAGATCGTCGAGTACCTTCCGGTCGACCACCGGGTGGACCAGGGCATCGAGCGGGATGTACTGGTGGCCCGGAAATCCGGCTGACCCGGCCGCCCGGCGGGCGTAACCTGCTCGCTGATGTATACCGAGACAGCAGTCTTCGACCTGCTCCTGCCCGGTGACTCGCAGTCGCTGAAGCAGAAGCGTTCGTATGTTCGCCCGATCATCGCGATGCTCAAGAAGTTCGACGTCAGCGTGGCCGAGGTGGGGTTGCACGACCGGCACGGCCGGGCACTGATCGGGGTGGCGGTGGTGGCCGCCGAGCCGTCCCAGGCCCGTGCCGTCGTCGACACCTGCGAGAACCAGATGGCCGGCCGCCCGGAGATCGAGCTGCTCTCGGTCAAGCGGCGGCTGTACGGCGATGACGATTGAGCCTGGGTAGGCTTCAGCAGTTAGGGCGGGGGCGGTTGGAGCCCCGCGGGATTCACAGTCCGGAGGTGGGCGATATGTCGGACCCAGCCAAGACGCGGCGGCACGCGGAGCGCATTCGTGAGCTGGTGGCTTCGCTGGTGCGGGAGATCAAGGATCCCCGTCTCGGCATGCTGACGGTCACGGACGCCCGGATCACCGGCGACCTGCGGGAGGCCACGGTCTTCTACACGGTCCTCGGTGACACGACCGAGCAGGCCTCGACCGCGGCCGCGCTGGAGAGCGCCAAGGGGATGCTGCGCACCCGGGTCGGGCACGCGCTGAAGCTGCGGCACTCGCCCAGCCTCACGTTCGTGCTGGACAACGTGCAGACCCACGTCAAGGAGATCGACGATCTGCTGACCGAGGCGCGCAACCGGGACCAGGAGGTCCAGCGGCTCGCGGCCGGTGCGAAGTACGCGGGTGACGCCGATCCGTACAAGAGCGACGACGACGAGGCCGGCGACGAGCCGGAGCGGGTCGGCGCGCGCGAGGAGGGGTGACCCCGACCGGGCCGACGGCCGAGCAGTGGGCCGCCGCCGTCGCGGCGGTCCGCTCGGCCGGTACCGGCGACGAGGTCCAGCTCATCTGCCACGTGAACCCGGACGGGGACGCGCTCGGCAGCATGCTCGGCTTCGGGCTGGGGCTGCGCCGCCTGGGCTACACGCGACTGCGGGCCACCTTCCCCGGCGACTTCGCCGTGCCCGGCCCGTACGCCGATCTCCCCGGTTCCGGCCTGCTCGTGCCGGCCGGTGACGCCTTCGTCTCCCCGCGCCTGGTCCTGGTCTTCGACGTGGCGAGCGAGTCGCGTCTCGGCGATCTGGCGGGCCTGCTCGCCGGGGCGCCGGCCGGCGTGGTTCTGGACCATCACGCGTCGAACACCGGGTTCGGCGGCGTGCAGCTGGTCGACCCGGCCGCGGCGGCCACCTCGGTGGTGGCCGAGGAGCTGCTCCGCCGGCTCGGGGTGGAGCTGGACGCGGAGATCGCCGAGTGCCTCTACGTGGCGCTGGCGACCGACACCGGCTCGTTCAAGTTCGACATGACCACTGTCGCGGTGCACGAGCTGGCGGCGCGGCTGATCGCCACCGGGATCCGGCCGGGCGAGATCTCCCGGCGGATCTTCGACAGCAAGCCGTTCGGGGCGATGCGGCTGACCGGTGAGGTGCTCGGGCGGGCGATCCTGGACCCGTCCGCGGCCGGTGGGCGGGGCATGGTGTGGACCTACGCCACGCTCGCCGACCTGGACCGGCACGGGCAGCCGCCCTACATCCTGGACACGCTGATCGACCCGGTCCGGTCGGTGGCCGAGGCGGACGTCTCGGTGGTGGTCAAGGAGGCGGCGGCCGGCGAGTGGTCGGTGTCACTGCGCAGCAAGGGCGCGGTCGACGTGAGCGGCGTGGCGATCTCGCAGGGTGGCGGAGGCCACCGCCTGGCGGCCGGATTCACCGGATACGGCGAGGCCGCCCAGGTGGTCGACACGGTCCGGGGGCTCCTCGACCGTTACCTGATCTGATCGATGTTTCACCTGTTCGGCGGGCTTTCCCATCTCGGATCGCGGGATCGGGCCCTGCGCGGCCGGTCCTGAACGTTAGTTTGGGAGCTGAACGGTGATTTGGTTTCGCGCGGGCCGCCACCGACGCCCATCGCGACACCTCGAGCCGCCCGGGTCCACCGGCCCGGGTCGCGTCATCAGCGCCAGAGGTCCCGGCGATCCCGGGCCGGCCATGTGACGCCCCGCTCGACCGATTCATGGGCGCGCCCGGATCATGTGGTGCGCCCGTACCACCGGAAGGATCTCTCTCTGATGACCACCCTCGTGGCCGCTCGCGGCACCGCGCTTCCCGCCGCCTTCACGGCCCGCAAGCCGCCGGCCGCCGCCGAGCCGGCGCCCCGGTCCGCCGACGACGCCGCCGAGCAGGCGCGCCGCGCGCTGCAGACCTCCCTGGACACGCGTCAGTAGCACTACCCGGCCCGCCGTGATGTAAGTGGCGGGCCGCATTGCGCTCATTACCGGCGGGCGGGCATCATGGGCATCCATGAGCCCGCCCGCTGACGCGCGCACCGCGACCGCCCGCCGGATCGCCGGCCTGGCCCTGCCCGCGCTCGTCGTCCTCGCCGCCGAACCGCTCTACGTCCTGGTCGACACCGCGGTCGTCGGACACCTCGGCCCGGTGCCACTGGCCGCCGTCGCCATCGGTGGCACCGTGATGTCGGTGGGCGTCTGGTTCGGCACCCTGATGGCCTACGGCACCACCGGCCGGGCCGCCCGCCACTACGGCGCCGGCGACCGGGCCGCCGCCGTCGCCGAAGGAGTCCAGGCCTCCTGGCTGGCCCTCGGGCTCGGCACCCTGCTCGCCCTGCTCGGCATGATCGCCGCCGGGCCGCTGGCCGGGGTGCTCGCCGGCGACCCGGAAACCGCCGAGGCCGCCGCCGGCTGGCTGCGGATCGCCGTCCTCGGAGCACCCGGCCTGCTGCTCGCCGCGGCCGGCAACGGGTGGATGCGCGGCGTCCAGGACACCCGCCGGCCGCTGTGGATCGTGCTCGGCGCCAACGTGCTCTCCGCCGTGCTGTGCCCGATCCTCGTCTACCCCGCGGGGCTCGGCCTGACCGGCTCGGCGATCGCCAACGTCACCGCGCAGACCCTCGGCGGCCTGCTCTTCCTCGTCATGCTGGTCCGCGAGACCCGTGAGCTGCGGCCGATCCCGTCGATCATCGTCCGGCAGGTGGTGCTCGGCCGCGACCTGCTGATCCGCGGCGCCGCCTTCCAGGCCTGCTTCCTGTCCGCCACCGCGGTGGCCGCCCGCTTCGGCATCGCCGCCGTCGGCGCCCACCAGATCGTGCTGCAACTCTGGTTCTTCGCCGCCCTCGCCCTGGACGCCGTCGCCATCGCCGCGCAGTCCCTGGTCGGGGCCGCCCTCGGGGCCGGGGACACGGAGGAGGCCCGGGACGTGGCCCGCCGGGTCACCCGGGCCGGTGGGGTGGCGGCGGTGGCCTTCGCGCTCGCCGCGGCCGCCGGATCCTCGGTGGTGCCCACCTGGTTCACCCCCGACCCGGCGGTGCACGCCCAGGCGGCGGTGATCTGGCCGTGGTTCGTCGCGCTGCTCCCGGTGGCCGGGGTGGTGTACGCCCTGGACGGGGTGCTGATCGGGGCCGGGGACGTGGCCTATCTCCGTACCCTGACGGTGTTGTCCGCACTGCTCTGCTTCCTGCCGGCGATCTGGCTGGCCTACGCCTTCGACCTGGGTCTGGGCGGGGTGTGGGCGGGGCTGGCGCTGTTCACCCTGGCCCGCTTCGCCGGGCTGACCTGGCGCTGGCGCTCCCCGAAATGGCTGATCGTCGGCGCCACCCGCTGACCGCGTGCCGCACCGGGGCACACCGGGTGAGCGTCTGTGTGCCACGTCGTGGTGTGGGGTGGGGGTCCGAGGGCCGGGCGGTGGGGAAATAGGGTGGGCGGGTGGATACGGATGGGCTGATCGTGGTGGACAAACCGGCCGGGATGACGTCGCACGACGTGGTCGCCCGGATCCGGCGGCTGGCCAGGACCCGGCGGGTCGGGCACGGCGGGACCCTGGACCCGATGGCCACCGGCGTCCTGATCATCGGCGTCAACCGGGCCACCCGGCTGCTGACCTACGTGATCGGGTCGGAGAAGAGCTACCTCGGCACGATCCGGCTCGGTGAGACCACCGTCACCGACGACGCCGAGGGGGACGTGACCGCGACCGTTCCGGCCGGTGCGGTCACCGACGAGGCGATCCGGGCCGGGCTCGCCGCGCAGACCGGTGAGATCGATCAGGTACCCAGCGCGGTCAGCGCCATCAAGATCAAGGGCGAGCGCGCCTACAAGCGGGTCCGCGACGGCGAGACGGTCGAGATCCCGGCCCGGCGGATCACCGTGCACCGCCTGGACGTCCTGGACATCCGGCGGCCCGAGGGCCGGGACGTGATCGACGTGGACGTGGACGTGACCTGTTCGTCGGGCACCTACATCCGGGCGATCGCCCGCGACCTGGGCGCCACTCTGGGTGTCGGTGGTCACCTGACCGCGCTGCGCCGGACCGCTGTCGGCGAGATGGCCCTGGATGCCGCGGCGACCCTGGCCGAGCTGGAGGAACGCGCCCCCGACGTGATCGGTCTGCCGCTGTCCGAGGCGGCCCGGCGGGCGTTCCCGCACCGGACCGCGAGTGAGGACGAGACCCGGATCCTGCGTCACGGCGGCCCGCTCGGGAGTGTCGGGATCGAGGGGCCGTACGCGGTGTTCGATCCGGCCGGCGAGGTGCTCGCCATCGTCAGCGAACGGGAGGGCCGGGCCCGCGCCGAGATCGTCCTGGCCCCGGCCTGAGGCCGTCCACCCTTTCCGGGGCCGGCGGTGCCGGAGGACCCGGGGGCGGGTCAGGCCGACCGCGGCGCCGGCTCGGGGTCCCCGGAGGGCGAAACGGCCGGCGATGCGGAGGACTGGGCGGACGACGGGACAGGCGGCGGAGCGGACTGCGGGGTGGACGGCCAGCCGGGCGGTGGCACCGCGCTGCGCAGCTTGATCGTCAGCGGCGGCCGGTCCGGCCCGGGAGGTGTGGGCGGTTCGGTCTCGGTGGAAGCCGTGGAGTTCCCGGGTGACATGGTGACACCTCGCGATGAGGGGCACGGTCACCCGTACCCGAAAAGGGTTGGCCAAGAAAACCGCGAAAATCACCTTTCATGGTATCGAGGTGGGCCTGATGCGGGGGCCGGACCAGGGCTCATGCCGCGCGGCTGAACGATCGATACGCTAGGACGGATTCTGTCGGCGGAGGAGCGTTTTCGATGCAGCGATGGCGGGGGTTCGACTCGGTCCCGTCGGGGTGGGGCCGATCGGTCGTGACGATCGGCGTCTTCGACGGTGTGCACCGCGGCCACCAGGCGATCATCGGGCATGCCGTGAAACGGGCCCGTGACCTCGATCTTCAGTCGGTGGTGATGACCTTCGACCCGCACCCGGCCGAGGTGGTCCGGCCCGGCTCGCACCCGGCGGTGCTGACCGAGCCGGTGCGCAAGGCGGAGCTGATCGAGGCGCTCGGCGTCGACGCGCTCTGTGTGGTGCCGTTCACGCCGGCGTTCTCCCAGCTGTCGCCGGACGAGTTCGTGCACGACGTGCTGGTGGAGTCGCTGCACACGGCGGCCGTGGTGGTCGGCGACAACTTCCGGTTCGGGCACCGGGCCGCCGGTGACGTGACCATGCTGGAGTCGCTGGGGCGCACCTTCGGCTTCACGGTCGAGGACGCTCCACTGGTCTCCGAGGGTGGGCTGGTCTTCTCTTCGACGTACATCCGCAGTTGTGTCGACGCCGGGGACGTGCGGGCCGCGAGCATCGCGCTGGGCCGTCCGCACCGCCTCTCCGGTGTGGTGGTCCGCGGTGATCAGCGCGGGCGCGAGCTGGGTTTCCCGACCGCCAATCTGATGGCGGACCGCTATGCCGCGGTGCCGGCGGACGGCATCTACGCGGCCTGGTTCACCGGTGCGGACGGGGTCCGGCGCGCGTCGAGCGTTTCGATCGGCACCAATCCGACTTTCTCCGGGACCGAGCGGCGCATCGAAGCCTATGTGCTCGATTTCGACGGTGATCTGTACGGCGAGCGGGTGAGCCTCGATTTCGCCGGTCATCTGCGTGAGCAGCGGACATACGACGCCATCGAACCGTTGATCGCGCAGATCCGGGCCGACGTCGAAGAGACCAGGATGTTGCTGGGCTGACCCCCTGGTAGGGTTGATTCGTCGTTGGGATATCCGACACCGGTCCCGCCTGCCTGCCCGACGCCGCGGGTCGCGGGGTAACCGTGCAATCGGCAACACAGAATTCCGGAGAACATGGCGCTCGATCAAGAGACCAAGAACAAGATCATGGGCGAGTACGCGACCAAGGACGGCGACACCGGTTCGCCCGAGGTTCAGGTCGCGATGCTCACCAAGCGGATCGCCGACCTGACCGAGCACCTCAAGGTGCACAAGCACGACCACCACAGCCGTCGTGGCCTGCTGCTGCTGGTCGGTCAGCGCCGCCGCCTGCTGAACTACGTTCAGAAGAAGGACATCGCGCGTTACCGGACGCTCATCGAGCGCCTCGGCCTGCGCCGATAGTTTGACTCCCGGGGGAGTGGAGAACTCCCCCGGGAAGCACCATTGACACCCCACGGACCCGCGCGGATCACACCCGTCAGCACCGGTCCTCGGTAGTGGTTCCCAGGCAGGACTCCTGGGCACTTCGATCGAAGACCGGCTCGACTGAAACGCGCTGTTGACCGCCGGGTCCTCGACGAAGGAGTACCGCACTTCATGACAGAGCAGAACAACGCTCTCGGTAACGAATCCCGCACGGCCGTCATCGACAACGGCACGTTCGGCACCCGGGAGATCGTGTTCTCCACCGGCCGCCTCGCCCAGCAGGCCGCCGGTTCGGTGATCGTCCAGCTCGGCGACACCACCGTCCTCTCCGCGACGACCGCCAGCAAGCAGCCGAAGGACCACTTCGACTTCTTCCCGCTGACCGTCGACGTCGAGGAGCGGATGTACGCCGCGGGCCGCATCCCCGGCTCGTTCTTCCGGCGTGAGGGCCGTCCGTCCGAGGACGCCATCCTCACCTGCCGCCTGATCGACCGGCCGCTGCGCCCGTCGTTCACCAAGGGCCTGCGCAACGAGGTCCAGGTCGTCGAGACCGTCCTCGCGCTCGACCCGTCGCACCCGTACGACGTCGTGGCCATGAACGCCGCCTCGATGTCGACCAAGCTCTCCGGCCTGCCGTTCAGCGGCCCGGTCGGCTCGACCCGCGTCGCGCACGTCGAGGGCCAGTGGATCGCGTTCCCGACCCTGGAGGAGCTGGAGCGCGCCACCTTCGACATGGTCGTCGCCGGCCGCGTCACCGCCGAGGGCGACGTCGCGATCATGATGGTCGAGGCCGAGGCCACCCCGCACGCGATCAAGCTGATCTCGGCCGGCGCCACCGCGCCCACCGAGGAGGTCGTCGCGAGCGGTCTGGAGGCCGCCAAGCCGGCCATCCGCGAGCTGTGCCGCGCGCAGAGCGAGCTGGCCGAGATCGCCGCGAAGCCGGTCGCCGACTTCCCGGTCTTCCTGGACTACCAGGACGACGTCTACTCCGCCGTCTCCGACGCGGTCCGCGCCGAGGTCGCCGAGGCGCTGAAGATCGCCGGCAAGCAGGAGCGCGAGGAGTCCCTCGACCTGGTCAAGGCGAAGGCGCACGAGCTGCTCGACGCTCAGTTCGAGGGCCGCGAGAAGGAGATCAGCGCGGCGTTCCGCTCGGTCACCAAGTCCGAGGTCCGGCAGCGCGTGCTGCGCGAGCAGGTCCGCATCGACGGCCGTGGCCCGCGTGACATCCGCCCGCTGACCGCGCAGGTCGGGGTGCTGCCCCGGGTGCACGGTTCGGCCCTGTTCGAGCGCGGCGAGACCCAGATCCTGGGTGTCACCACGCTGAACATGCTGCGCCTGGAGCAGTCGCTGGACACTCTCGCCCCCGAGAAGACCAAGCGCTACATGCACAACTACAACTTCCCGCCGTACTCGACCGGTGAGACCGGCCGGGTCGGTTCGCCGAAGCGCCGCGAGATCGGTCACGGCGCGCTGGCCGAGCGGGCCCTGGTGCCGGTGCTGCCGTCGCGCGAGGAGTTCCCGTACGCGATCCGTCAGGTCTCCGAGGCCCTCGGCTCGAACGGCTCCACCTCGATGGGTTCGGTCTGCGCCTCGACGCTGGCCCTGCTCAGCGCCGGTGTGCCGCTGAAGGCGCCGGTCGCCGGCATCGCCATGGGCCTGATCTCGGACGAGGTCGACGGCAAGACCGAGTACGTCGCGCTGACCGACATCCTGGGCGCCGAGGACGCGTTCGGTGACATGGACTTCAAGGTCGCCGGCACCAGCGAGTTCGTCACCGCCCTGCAGCTGGACACCAAGCTCGACGGCATCCCGTCGGACGTGCTGGCCGGCGCGCTGTCGCAGGCGCACGAGGCCCGCGCCACGATCCTCGCGGTGATGACCGCGGCGATCGAGGCCCCGGCCGAGATGAGCGAGTACGCCCCGCGCGTCACCAGCGTGAAGATCCCGGTCGACAAGATCGGCATGGTGATCGGCCCGAAGGGTCAGACCATCAACGCGATCCAGGACGAGACCGGCGCCGACATCTCGATCGAGGACGACGGCACGATCTACGTCGGCGCGACCAACGGCCCGGCCGCCGAGGCCGCGGTCGAGCGGATCAACGCGATCGCCAACCCGACGCTGCCGAAGGTCGGCGACAAGTTCCTCGGCACCGTGGTGAAGACCGCCGCGTTCGGCGCCTTCATCTCGCTGCTGCCCGGCCGCGACGGTCTGCTGCACATCTCCAAGGTGGGCGACGGCAAGCGGGTCGAGAAGGTCGAGGACTTCCTCAACGTCGGCGACAAGGTCGAGGTCCAGATCGCGGACATCGACCAGCGCGGCAAGATCTACCTGGACAAGGTCCGGCCCGAGGGTGAGGAGGCCCCGGCGGCCGCCGCCCCGGCCGCCGCGTCCGGTGAGGGCAAGCCGGAGCGGGCGCCGCGTGAGCCCCGCGAGGGTGGCGGCGAGCCCCGCCGCCGGTCGCGCCCGTCCGGCGGTGACCGTGGAGAGCGTCGCGAGTAAGTGACAGCCACCAGCGAGAACGGGCCGGCCGGAAGGCCGGCCCGTGTCGTCACCAAGACTCTGCAGGACGGTGTGAAGAAGACCGTCCTGCCGTCCGGGTTGCGCATCGTCACCGAGGCGATCCCGACCACCCGCAGCGCCGCTCTGGGCATCTGGGTGGGGATCGGTTCCCGGGACGAGACGCCGTCGCTGCACGGCGCCTCGCACTTCCTGGAGCATCTGCTCTTCAAGGGCACCCACAAGCGCACCGCGCTGCAGATCTCCTCGGAGATCGAGGCGGTCGGCGGCGAGACCAACGCCTTCACCACGAAGGAGTACACCTGCTACTACGCGCGGGTGCTCGACGCTGACCTGCCGCTGGCGGTGGACGTGCTGGTGGACGCGGTGGCCGACTCGATCCTGGAGCCGGCCGACGTGGAGACCGAGCGTGGCGTGATCCTGGAGGAGATCGCCATGCACGAGGACGAGCCCGGTGACGAGGTGCACGACGTCTTCGCCGAGGCGATCTTCGGCGACCACCCGCTCGGGCGGCTGATCTCCGGCACCCCGGAGTCGATCACCCCGATGACCCGGGACCAGATCCACCGGTTCTACCGGCGCCACTACACGGCGCCGGAGGTGGTGATCGCCGCGGCCGGCAACCTCGATCACGCGACGGTGGTCCGGATGGTCCGTAAGGCCCTGGCCGGCACCCCGCTGGACACCGGGCCGGCGGAGAGCGCCACGCCGCGGCCGGGCACCAGGCGGGTACGCGCCCGCAAGGCCCACGACGTCGTCCTGCACCGGGACACCGAGCAGGCGCACATCGTGCTGGGCGGGGTGGGCATCGGCCGGCACGACGAGCGGCGGTTCGCGCTCGGTGTGCTCAACAACGTGCTCGGCGGCGGCATGTCGTCCCGGCTGTTCCAGGAGATCCGGGAGAAGCGCGGTCTGGCGTACTCGGTCTACTCCTACGCCAGCCACTACGCCGACAGCGGCCTGGTCGGCGTGTACGCCGGTTGTGCCCCGGCCAAGTCCCGGGAGGTGCTCGACCTGATCCGGGTGGAGCTGGCCCGGGTGGCGGCCGACGGGATCACCGCCGAGGAGCTGGTCCGGGGCAAGGGCATGGCCAAGGGGTCGTACGTGCTGGGCCTGGAGGACTCCGGTTCGCGGATGAGCCGGCTGGCCAAGTCGGAGCTGCTGCACGGCGACCTGATGAGTGTCGACGAGCTGCTGGCCCGGGTGGACGCGGTGACCGTGGACGAGGTGAACGCGGTGGCCGCCGACCTGTTCGCGCGGCCGCTGTCGCTGGCCGTGGTGGGGCCCTTCGATGAGGATGAATTACCCTCCTGGTAACCCCTGGTCCTACTCTTGTTCCCCGTGACGACACTGGAGACACCGCCCGAGACCAGCCCGAGCTCGCCGCCACCGGATCTCCGGCGCCGGCGGATCATCGGGATGCTGATCTGGGCGGTGCTCTTCGCCGTCGGGGTCCATTTCGTCGGCGTGCCGACGAGTGATCCGCTGATCGCGTTCGGCTGGCTGTGGCTGGCCACCATCGCCTGGCGCAACCACGAGCCGTGGCGCACCCATCTGCGCTTCCTGCGCGACTGGTTGCCGATCTGCCTGCTCCTGGTCCTCTACAACGTGTCCCGGGGCTACGCGGACAAGTTCTTCGCCCCGCACGTCACCGAGCTGATCGCCTTCGACAAGTGGGCCTTCGGCTGGCTCACCGACGGCCTCACCCCGACCCAGTGGCTGCAGGAGCAGCTGTGGCAGCCGGGTGTGGTGCAGTGGTGGGAGGTGACCGTCTCGATCGTCTACTTCTCGCACTTCCTGACCATGCCGACGATCGCGGTGATCCTGTGGATGCGGTCCCGGCACCAGTGGGCCCGGTTCATGCGCCGCTGGTTCCTGCTCTGCCTGTTCGGGCTGATCACCTACTTCCTCTACCCGGCCGCGCCGCCGTGGTGGGCGGCCCTGCCGGAGCACGGTTCGCTGGTCGTGGCGGAGCGGATCTCCACCAACGGCTGGACCGCGATCGGCCTGCACGGCGCCGGCAACACCCTGAACGCGCTGCAGGTGGAGGCGTCCAACCCGGTGGCCGCGATGCCGTCGTTGCACACCGCGTTCGCCTTCATGTCGGTGGTGTTCTTCCTGCCGGTGGTGAAGAAGTGGCTGTGGCCGGTGCTGTTCGCCTACCCGCTGTCGATGACCTTCACCCTGGTCTACACGGCCGAGCACTGGGTGATCGACGTGCTGGTCGGATGGGCGTACGTCGGGGTGGTCTTCCTGGTGGTGGGGCTCGGTGAGCGCTGGTGGGAGCGGCGCTCGGGGTACGTTAAGTTGACGGAGTGACTGAAAACCTTCGTGTCGGTGTTCTCGGCGCCCGGGGCCGGATGGGCCTCGAGGTGTGCAAAGCGGTCGATGCCGCCGACGACCTCACTCTGGTCTCGATGATCGATCAGGGTGAGGAGCTGTTCCAGGCCTCCTCGGCCGGCGCCCAGGTGCTCGTCGACTTCACCAACCCCGACGTGGTGATGGACAACCTGAAATGGGCCGTCGGGCAGGGCATCAGCGTGGTCGTCGGCACGTCCGGCTTCTCCGATGAGCGGCTGGCGACGGTGCGCGGCTGGCTGGCGGCCGAACCTGAGGTCGGGGTGCTGATCGCGCCCAACTTCGGCATCGGCGCGGTGCTGATGATGCAGTTCGCCGCCCGGGCGGCCCGCTTCTTCGAGTCGGTCGAGATCATCGAGCAGCACCACCCGCGCAAGCTGGACGCGCCGAGCGGCACCGCGGTGCACACCGCCCGGGTGATCGCCGAGGCGCGGGCCGAGGCGGGCCTCGGCCCGATGCCGGACGCCACCAAGGAGGAGCAGCTCGGCGCCCGGGGCACCGACGCCGACGGGGTCCGGATCCACTCGATCCGGGCGTCCGGCCTGGTCGCGCACCAGGAGGTGCTGTTCGGCACCACCGGTGAGACGCTGACCATCCGGCACGACTCGCTGGACCGGTCCTCGTTCATGCCGGGCGTGCTGCTCGCGGTGCGTGCCGTCCGGCAGCGTCCGGGCCTGACCATCGGCCTGGACCCGCTGCTGGCGGACTGACCCCTGTTCCGTGGTCCTTTCCGGTGCGGATCGCACCGGAAAGGACCACACGGATCAGATGGCGACGTGCAGCCGGACCTGAGGGACGAGTAGATCGTCGACGTCCAGGGCCCGGCCCGCGCCGTCCGGCTCCCAGCCGGTCGAGCCGAGGAACGCCTTCATCGCGGTGTCCGCGTCGTAGACCCAGGCCACCGCGGTCCGGAACCCGTCGTCACGCCAGTTGTCCACGGCCGCCGCCAGCAGGCGGCTGCCGTGCCCGCGACGACCCCAGCGCGGTTCGATGAGAAGGTCGGTGACGGCCGCGACGTCGTCGCCGAGCGGTTTCTCCTCGGGAGCCAGGGCCTGCTCGTCGGCCGGGCCGGACCCGGCGAACCCGACCACGGTCGACACCGTCTCACCCTGCTCGACCGCGATCAGCACGCGGTGCCGCGGCGAGGGTGGCGCGCCGATCGCCTCGGCCCATCCCCGGGCCAGATACTCCTCGTCCAGGTTGGCGAGCACGTGCGGCGGGAACATCCGCCGATACGCCGTACGCCACGTGGAGAGCTGGATGCGTGCGATCTCCGCGGCGTCCTCGGGACGGGCGGGACGGACGAAGCCGAGTGCCATGGCGGCAACTTTGTCACACCCGGAGTTTAGGCTGCCCCGGTGGCCGTGCCCGAATCTCTCTCCGTCGCCCAGGCCCGCCGGATCACCCTGGCGGCCCAGGGCTTCACCGATCCCCGGCCCGGTGGCGCCACCGATCTGCGTCACCTGCGCCGGGTGCTGCGCCGTCTGCATCTGATCCAGATGGACTCGGTCAACGTGTTGCAGCGCGCCCACTTCATGCCGCTCTACAGCCGTCTCGGGCCGTACCCCGCGGGTCTGCTGGAGCGGGCGGCCTACCGGCGGCCCCGTGAGCTGTTCGAGTTCTGGGGTCACGAGGCGTCGCTGATCCGCACCGACCTGCAGCCGCTGTTCCGCTGGCGGATGGCGCGGGCGCACGAGCTGGCCTGGGGTGGCATGCGGCGGATCGCGGTGGAGCAGCCCGAGCTGGTCGCCTGGGTGCTCGGCGAGGTGCGCGAGCGCGGCCCGATCACCGCCGCCGAGATCGAGCACGACGCCCCGCGCGCCAAGGACCACTGGGGGTGGAACTGGTCGGTGGTCAAGCAGGCGCTGGAGTGGCTCTTCTACTCCGGGCAGGTGACCGCCGCCGAGCGGACCACCTCGTTCGCCAGGCGCTACGACCTGCCCGAGCGGGTGCTGCCGCCGGCGGTGCTGGAGGCGCCCACCCCGGAGCCGGCCGAGGCGTTCCGCACCCTGGTGGAGTTGTCCGCCCGGGCGCTCGGGGTGGCCGCCGAGGCCGAGCTGCGTGACTATTTCCGGTTGCCGCTGCAGCCGTGCCGGCAGGCGATCGCCGAGCTGGCCGAGGCCGGGGTGCTGCGGCCGGTGACGGTTCCCGGGTGGCGGGGCGCCTGGCTGCACCACGAGGCCCGGCTGCCGCGCCGGGTGGCCGGGTCGACGCTGGTCAGCCCGTTCGACCCGCTGATCTGGGAGCGGGCGCGCACCGAGCGGCTGTTCGGGATGACCTACCGGATCGAGATCTACGTGCCCCGGCCCCAGCGGCTGTACGGCTATTACGTGCTCCCGTTCCTGCAGGGTGACCGGTTCACCGCCCGGGTCGACCTCAAGGCCGATCGGCGGACCGGCGAGTTGCTGATCCCGGCCGCGTGGCTGGAGCCGGGGGCCGATCCGGACGAGACCGCCGCCGCCCTGGCCGCCGAGTTGTGGCGGCTGGCCGGCTGGCTCGGCCTGTCCGCGGTGGCGGCGCCGGAGCGGGGTGACCTCGTGGGCGCCCTGACGAGCGCGCTGTCCGAGAGCCCCGCGGGTGTACCGTGACGGCCATGAGTGCCGTCCAGCTGCCCCCCTGGCTGGCCGATCAGCCGATCCAGGGCCCGCCGGTGCCGCCGGAGTGGTTCCACCATCCGCGTCCCCAGCCCGACCGGCTGACGCGTTTCGTCAACCGGCTGTCCGCCCGGTCCCCGATCTGGCTCGCCCCGCTGGCGCTGCTGACCTGCGCCGGGGCCGCGGTCGGCTACACCCTGGCCACCGATCCGGCCGGGGCCGGGGCCGGCGACCCGCCGTCCTGCCTGCTGAAATATCTGACCGGCTTCGTCTGCCCGGGTTGCGGCGGCACCCGGGCGGCGTGGTTCCTGCTGCACGGCGACCTGACCGCGGCGGCCCGGCATCACGTGGTGTTCGTCTTCGCGGTGCCGTTCCTCATCTATCTCTACGTGGCCTGGGCCGGGCGCAAGGTGTTCGGCCTGCGGTTGCCGGAGCTGTCGATCAGTCCGGCCGCCATGATCACATTCATGGCGGTCTGGGGTGTCTGGAGCATCCTGCGTAACCTCCCGTGGGCGCCGTTCACCGCTTTCTACGTGTGACACGGGCGTCCGATAGGTTGTCAGGTATGACGCACGACCCGCGGCCCTTCGGACGGCTGCTGACCGCCATGGTGACCCCGTTCACCCCGGACGGTTCCCTGGACCTGGAGGGCGCCGCCCGGCTGGCCGCCCACCTGGTCGACGAGCAGCGCAACGACGCCCTCGTGATCAGCGGCACCACCGGAGAGTCCCCGACCACCACCGACGCGGAGAAGGAGCGACTGCTCCGCGTCGTGATCGACGCCGTGGGGGACCGTGCGCAGGTGATCGCGGGTGTGGGGACCAACAACACCGCGCACACCATCGAGCTGGCCCACACCGCGGAGAAAGCCGGCGCACACGGCCTGCTGGTTGTGACGCCGTATTACAACAAGCCCCCGCAGGCCGGCGTGGAGCGGCACTTCCGTGAGGTCGCCGACGCCTCCGGGCTGCCGATCATGGTCTATGACATCCCGCACCGGGCCGGCACGGCGATCGCCACCGACACCATGTGCCGGATCGCCGAGCACGAGCGGGTGGTCGCGGTCAAGGACGCCAAGGGCGACCTGATCGCCAGCTCGCAGGTGCTGGCCCGGACCGATCTGGCCTACTACTCCGGCGACGACGGCGCGACCCTGCCGCTGCTGTCCATCGGCGGCGTCGGGCTGGTCGGCACCTCGACGCACTTCACCGGTGTGCTGGTGCAGGAGATGATCGAGGCATTCGAACGCGGCGACGTCGCCACCGCGCTGGCCCGGCACCGGCAGGCGATGCCGCTCTTCACCGGGATCTTCCGGTCCCCCGGGACGATGCTGGTGAAGGCCGGGCTGACCGCGCTCGGCCTGCCCGCGGGCCCGGTGCGGTCGCCGCTCGTCGACGCCGGGGAAGAAGAGTTGAACCAACTGCGCCAGGACGCCGCCGCGGCCGGCATCGTGCTCTGACAGGAAGAGGCGAATGACTAACGCTCACATGGAGCTGGGTCCGCCGCCGCCGCTGCCGGAGGGCGCCCTGCGCGTCATCCCGCTCGGTGGGCTCGGCGCCATCGGCCGCAACATGACGGTCTTCGAGTACGACGGCAAGCTGCTGGTGGTCGACTGCGGGGTGCTCTTCCCCGACGTCGAGCAGCCCGGTGTCGACCTGATCCTGCCCGACTTCGCGCCGATCCTGGACCGGCTGGAGGACGTGCAGGCGATCGTGCTGACCCACGGGCACGAGGACCACATCGGCGCGGTGCCCTACCTGCTGGCCCACAAGCCGGACATCCCGCTGGTCGGCTCGGAGTTCACGCTGGCCCTGGTCGAGGCGAAACTGGCCGAGCGCCGGCTGGACCCGTACACCCTGACCGTCCGCGAGGGCGGTGTGGAGCGGCTCGGCCCGTTCGAGTGCGAGTTCTTCGCGGTGAACCACTCGATCCCGGACGCGCTGGCGGTCGCCATCCGGACCCCGGCGGGTCTGGTGCTGCACACCGGCGACTTCAAGATGGACCAGGTGCCGCTGGACGGCCGGATCACCGACCTGGCCGGGTTCGCCCGGCTCGGCGCCGAGGGTGTCGACCTGCTGCTGTCCGACTCGACGAACGCCGAGGTCCCCGGGTTCGTCACGCCGGAGCGCGACATCGGCCCGGTGCTCAGCTCGATCTTCGGCAAGGCGAAGGGCCGGATCATCGTGGCCAGCTTCGCCTCGCACGTGCACCGGGTGCAGCAGGTGATGGACTCGGCCTGGGAGTTCGACCGCAAGGTCGCCCTGATCGGCCGGTCCATGGTCCGCAACATGGGCATCGCCCGTGATCTGGGCCTGCTGCGCATCCCGGACGGCCTGCTGGTCAGCCTGGACGAGGCGGCCCGGATGCCGCAGGACGAGATCGTCTTCATGTCCACCGGTTCGCAGGGCGAGCCGATGAGCGCCCTGGGCCGGATGTCGACCGGCGACCACCGGCACATCACCATCACCTCCGGCGACACGGTGGTGCTGGCCAGTTCGCTGGTGCCGGGCAACGAGACCTCGGTGTACCGGGTGATCAACCAGCTGTCCCGGGCCGGCGCCACGGTGGTGCACAAGGAGACGGCGAAGGTGCACGTCTCCGGGCACGCCCCGGCCGGCGAGCTGCGTTACCTGCTGAATGTGACGCGCCCCAGCAACCTGATGCCGGTGCACGGCGAGTGGCGGCATCTGCGCGCCCACGCCCAGCTCGGCATCGAGACCGGTGTCGCGCCGGACCGGGTGGTGCTCTGCGAGGACGGCGACGTGGTCGATCTGGTCGAGGGCCACGCCCGCGTGGTCGGCCGGGTCAAGAGCCGCTACGTCTACGTGGACGGCCTGGCCGTCGGTGACGTCAGCGAGTCGCTGCTGACCGAGCGCCGGATCCTCGGTGACGGCGGGTTCATCGCGGCGACGGTGGTCATCGACTCGGTCACCGGAAAGGTGGTCGGCGAGCCCAGCGTCTCGGCGAAGGGTTTCTCCGAGGACCCGGACGCCTTCAACCCGGTCATCCCGCTGCTGACCGCGGCCCTGCACCGCTCGGCCGAGGACGGCATCACCGACACCCACCAGCTGCAACAGGTGGTGCGCCGCACGGTCGGGCGCTGGGTGAACGACGCCTATCGGCGGCGGCCGATGATCGTGCCGACGGTCGTCGAGGTCTGAGAGAACCTGTGAATCCATAAGGATCACGGTCGGCTTTCAACCATCTTCGGCCGGGCTGCGTACTCCCAGGCACCGGTGCCGCCCCCACGGCACCCGTGGCGGAGGGAGTTCACCAGATGGAGCGCAGATCGATCGCCGTAGTGACGGCGGTTGTGGTGGCGGCGGGTGCGGCGGCGGTCGCCTTCACCCTGCCGTCGTCGGCCGACACGGAGCGGAAGCCGAGCGGTACGCGTGTCGCGAGTGATCCGGGGGGTCTGTCCCCGGATCTGCTCGCGGCGATGAAGCGTGATCTCGGTCTCAGCGGCGATCAGGCTGCGGCCCGGCTGGCCCGCTCGCAGTGGGCCGGTGGCGTCTCGGCGACCCTGGCCGCGCAGACCGGCGAGAGCTTCGGCGGAGCCTGGCTGGCCGAGGACGGCAACACGCTCAAGGTCGCCGTGACCGACTCCGGGTCGGCGTCCGCGGTCAAGGCCGCCGGTGCCGTTCCGGTGCTGGTCAAGCGGAGCGAGGCGGACCTCGACGAGCTGAAGACCAAACTGGACGCGGGACTGGCCAAGGCCTCCGGCGTGACCGGCTGGTACGTCGACGTGGCCACCAACAAGGTGGTGCTGGTCGCCAAGCCGGGCGCGAAGTCGCAGGCGCTCACGCTCGCCAAGCGGGCCGGGGTGAACACCGGCGCGGTCACCGTGAAGGTGAGTGCCGCCCAGCCCAAGCCGCTGATCGACATCCGCGGCGCGGACCCGTACTTCATCGACATCGGCGGCGGCCAAGCCCGCTGCTCCATCGGTTTTTCGGTGGAGGGCGGCTTCGTGACCGCCGGCCACTGCGGCGAGGAGGGCACCGCCACCACCGACCCGGACGGGGTGGCGCAGGGCACCGTCGAGCTGTCCGTCTTCCCGGGCACCGCCGACATGGGCTTCGTCGCGACGAACGACAACTTCACCCCGACCGCCACCGTGGTCAACGACATCAACGGCGACGTGCTGCCGGTGGGCGGCAACACCGAGGCCCCGGTCGGCGCGGCGGTCTGCCGGTCCGGTTCCACCACCGGCACGTTCTGCGGCACGATCCTGGCGAAGAACCAGACGGTCCGCTACCCGGAGGGCGCGGTCACCGGCCTGACCCGTACCGACGTCTGCGCCGAGGGCGGCGACTCCGGCGGCCCGTGGCTCTCCGGCGACCAGGCTCAGGGTGTGACCTCGGGTGGTTCCGGTGACTGCACGGTCGGCGGCGAGACCTTCTTCCAGCCGCTCAACGAGATCCTGGCGGCGGGCGACCTGACCCTGGTCACCACCGAGGGCTCGGCCGCGCCGCCGGCCGGGGAGGGCGGCAACGAGACCGCCTCCTGCGACGCCCAGCCGATCCAGCGTGACGGCACCATCAACCGGGCCGGCCAGGCCCAGGCGCAGCCGAACGGTGGGGCCTACCGGGCCCGCGCCGGCACCCACACCGCCTGCCTGGAGGCCCCGGACGGCTTCGACCTGGTGCTGCAGCGGGCGAACAACAACGGTCAGTTCCGCACCGTGGCCACCGGCACCGGGGACGGCGTCAAGACGCTCTCCTTCACCGGCCGCACCGGCACCTACCGCTACGTGGTCGTGGCCACCTCCGGCACCGGCGCGTACAACCTGGGCTTCAACGTCCAGTAATCGCCGACCGGGCGGGCCGGGCCGGGTGTGGAAGCCACCCGGTCCGGCCCGTCACCGGGTCACGGACATCCTCAGCCCGGCCGGGAATCCGTGGGCCGGCATGATCGGGGT
>NZ_JBNZCE010000017.1:397663-505845 GCF_050589265.1 Actinoplanes sp. G11-F43 | reverse complement strand
ACCCCGATTTGAGTTCGCCCAGGGCCTCGCCCAGGCGGCAGCCGGTCGCGACCCCGCAGAGCAGCACCTGGTCGAGCTGGTCCAGGGTGACGCCGTGCTCCCAGTCGGTCGTCACCTCGCCCACCACGATGGCCTGGCCCTCGTCGGTCACCTGCACATACGCCTTGGGCCAGAGCTGGTCCCGGTTCCAGGTGTTGCAGAACTCGTAGAGTCTCGTCACGTCCTCGACCGAGAAGACGTGCTGCATCATGGCCCGCACCTGGAGGATCTCCTGCCGCTCACCGAGGCGGAAGAAGTAGATGAGGTTGCCCTGGAAGTTGCCGGCGATGTCGCCGTCGGCATCGACGAAGTACGAGAAGCCGCGCTTGTCCAGCGCGGCCTTGATCAAGTCGTTGCTGAGAGGTTGCACCGTACGATGGTAAATGCCGGGAAAGTGAAAAGCAGTCGCGGTGCGCCTTCTCGGCAGAGCGGCCCCGTCCGGCTACGGTGACATCCATGGCGGGCCGAACTCCTCCGGCGGGCCGGAGCCGCGCCGCGTCCACTACCCGGGGCGCGGCTGTCAGCCGTGCCCGTCAACCGGCGCCTCGCAAGAGCACCGGCAAAGCCGCCGCGCGTAAGCCCGCGGCCAAACGTCCAGCCGCCCGCAAAGCGGTGCCCCCGGCAGTCGCGCCCAGCATCGCACGCGGCATCGGCGGCCTCTGGCTCGGTCTGGCCGGCAGTGTCGGCTGGCTGGCCCGCGGAGCCGGACGGCAGGCGGCCACCGCCCGCAACATCGCTCCCGAGCACCGCCGCGACGGTGCCGGGCTGTTCCTGCTCGGTGTCTCCATCCTGATCGCGGTCGCGGTCTGGGCGGGCGGCGCCGGCCCGGTCGGCATCTGGGTGGCCGACATGGTGCGGCTGTTCCTCGGCAGCCTGGCGGTGCTGCTGCCGCTGCTGATGTTCTACGGCTCGATCCGGCTGATGCGCCAGCCGGCCGACCCGGAGCACCGCGGGCGCACCCTGGTCGGCTGGTCGGCGATCATCATCGCCACCGCCGCGCTGCTGCACATCTCCGGGCCCGACTCGCAGGCGCCCAACCCGACCGTCGACCAGTCCGGCGGGCTGCTCGGCTTCGGCATCGGCGGGCTGCTGGAGCGGGCGGTGAGCGCCTGGGTGGCCGTACCGCTGCTGTTCCTGCTCTTCGCCTTCGGCCTGCTGGTGATCACCGCCACCCCGATCGCCAAGATCCCGGAGCGGGTCGCCCAGCTGACCGACCTGGTGTCCGGGCGGTCCGGGCAGCACATCGAGCGCCCCGAGCCCGAGCCGGAGTACGACGAGGACGAGCCGGCGGAGGAGGCGCCGAAACCGCGGCGCCCGGCCCGGCGACGGCAGGCCGCCGCGGTCGCGCCGTCCCCGCTGGACCAGGATCCGCCGGACGACTTCGACGAAGAGCTGATCCTGCACGACACGGTCGCTCTGCCGAAGATGACGAACGTGCCGAAGAGCCGCAAGAAGCCGGCGCCCGAGCACACCCCGATGCCGCCGACCCGGGCCGAGCAGCTGGAGATCTCCGCGGTCAGCGGCGACTACCGGCTGCCCCCGGCGGACATCCTGGCCATCGGCTCCCCGCCGAAGGCCCGCAGCCGCGCCAACGACGAGATCATGGCCGCGCTGACCGGGGTGTTCGAGCAGTTCAACGTGGACGCGGTGGTCACCGGGTTCACCCGCGGCCCGACCGTCACCCGGTACGAGGTGGAGATCGGCCCCGGCACCAAGGTCGAGCGGATCACCCAGCTGTCCCGCAACATCGCGTACGCGGTGAAGTCCCCGGACGTCCGCATCCTCAGCCCGATCCCGGGCAAGAGCGCGGTCGGCGTGGAGATCCCCAACACCGACCCGGAGAATGTGTCGCTCGGTGACGTGCTGCGCTCCCGGGCCGCCGCGGCCGACCACCACCCGATGCTGGTGGCGCTCGGCAAGGACATCGAGGGCGGGTTCGTCGTCGCCAACCTGGCGAAGATGCCGCATATCCTGATCGCCGGCGCGACCGGCGCGGGCAAGAGCTCCTGCCTCAACTCGCTGCTGGTGTCCCTGCTGACCAGAGCCACCCCCGATGAGGTGCGCCTGCTGCTGGTCGACCCCAAGCGGGTCGAGATGACGGCGTACGAGGGCATCCCGCACCTGGTGACGCCGATCATCACCAACCCGAAGAAGGCCGCGGACGCCCTGGAGTGGGTGGTCCGCGAGATGGACATGCGGTACGACGACCTCGCCGCCAACGGGGTCCGCCACATCGACGACTTCAACCGCAAGGTCCGCAACGGCGAGATCGTGGCGCCGCCGGGCAGCGAGCGGGAGATGAAGCCCTACCCGTACCTCCTGGTGATCATCGACGAGCTGGCCGACCTGATGATGGTCGCGCCCCGCGACGTGGAGGACTCGGTCGTCCGGATCACCCAGCTGGCCCGGGCCGCCGGCATCCACCTGGTGCTGGCCACCCAGCGCCCCTCGGTGGACGTGGTCACCGGCCTGATCAAGGCCAACGTGCCGTCGCGGCTGGCCTTCGCCACGTCGTCGCTGGCCGACTCCCGGGTCATCCTGGACCAGCCGGGCGCGGAGAAGCTGCTCGGCCGGGGTGACGGCCTCTTCCTGCCGATGGGCGCCTCCAAGCCGACCCGCATCCAGGGCGCCTGGGTCGACGAGTCGGAGATCGCGGCGGTCGTCCAGTTCTGCAAGGACCAGCGCGAGCCGGAGTTCCGTGAGGACGTCACCGAGGTCCCGCAGAGCAAGAAGAAGGAGATCGACGAGGAGATCGGCGACGACCTCCAGCTGTTGATCCAGGCCATCGAGCTGGTGGTGACCAGTCAGTTCGGCTCGACGTCGATGCTCCAGCGCAAACTGCGTGTCGGTTTCGCCAAGGCCGGCCGTCTGATGGACCTGATGGAGACCCGCGGCATCGTCGGCCCGTCCGAGGGCTCGAAGGCACGTGACGTGCTGATCAAGCCGGACGAGCTGGAGGAGTCGCTGGCCGCCCTCAAGGTCGACTGAGTGCCGCCTGCGGCGCCGGGAACGGCCGCCGGAAGGTGAACGCGCCCGGCCCCGGCCCCTCCGCGCCGAGCAGCGTCAGCCGCTGGAGGCCGTCCCGCAGCGTCGGGACGCGGCCGGCCTCCACCCACCACAGGACCATCGCGGACCGGCCCGGCACGAACCACTCCCGGCGGCGGCGCAGATAGTCCAGATGGCCGGACTGGTAGACGTAGCCCCGGAGCGCCTCCAGCGACTCCCAGAGCGACAGCGTGGCGATCTGCTCCGGTGGCGCCGGCTGGAGGCCCAGCGCGGCCAGATCGACGTCCTCCTCCTTGAGCCGCCAGATGAAGCCCGGTGAGCGGTCGGCCAGGTCGTTCATCAGGTCGACGCCGGCGGTGAACTCGGCGACCAGTGGATCACCCTCGGGGGCGCGGAGCTGGGCGACATTCATCTGAGCCAGGTGGAAGTCCGTCATACGGTCACTTCACCAGCCCGTACATCTAAAGTCAATCGATTTTGTTTTTAGAAAGCGTGACGCAGCAGCGGCCGGGCGCCGCCTCCATCCGGGCGGTCCACTCCGTGCCCTCCAGCAGCCCGTCCAGCATCGCCAGGCTCATCCCGCAGATCAGCGGTGGGAACTGCTCGGCGAGCCGGTGGAAGGGGCAGTTGCGCAGGACCACCCGGCCCTCCTCGGCCACCGGCGCGTACCCCATCCCGGTGAGCAGCTCCACCGGATCGGACCGATCCTCCGGGGCGAGCCGGCCCTGCTCCCGGGCCACCTCGTAGAGGATCTGCTCGGCGCCGCTGCGCTCGATCGTCTCGGCCAGCATCTCGGCGGCGCCCCGGTAGTGCCGCGGCGGCACGCTCACCGTGTGCTCGCCGGGGGACACCTGGTACAGCTTGGCGGGCCGTCCGGCGCCCGGCCCGGTCCGGCCCGAACGCCGCTGGTAGGACACCGCGAGCAGCCCCGCGTCCACCAGCTTGTCCAGATGGAACGCGGCGAGGGTGCGGCCCACCCCGAGCGTCTCGGCCACCTGATCCCGCCCGACCGGGTCGCCGCCCGCGTCGGCGACCGTCTGGTACGCGGCCCGGCGCACCCCGTCGGCCAGCGTCGCCACCGAGGCGAGATCGTCCAGATTCTCCGAGGTAGTCACCCGTCGATCGTATTACCAACGAGGCTTGGCGCTAGAAGCTGGACGAGTGGAGGAACGCCCCGCTCCGGGAGCCCGCTAACCTTGTCGGGTGTCTGGAACTCCTCCCACCCGCCGTGTCGCTCTGCTGACGCTGGGCTGCGCCCGTAACGAGGTCGACTCGGAAGAGCTGGCCGCCCGCCTCGACGCCGGCGGCTGGGAGGTCGGCACCGACGCCGAGGGCGCCGACGTGGTCGTGGTCAACACCTGTGGCTTCGTCGAGAAGGCGAAGCAGGACTCGATCGACACCCTGCTCGCCGCGGCCGACACCGGGGCCAAGGTGGTCGCCGCCGGGTGCATGGCCGAGCGCTACGGCAAGGAGCTGGCCGACAACCTGCCCGAGGCCAACGCGGTGCTCGGCTTCGACGACTACACCGACATCACCGACCGCCTGGAGAGCGTGCTGCGCGGCGAGGACCACATCTCGCACGTGCCCCGCGACCGGCGCGAGCTGCTGCCGATCACCCCGGTCGAGCGGCACGCCGCCAAGATCGTGGTGCCCGGGCACGCCACCGTGGACGAGCACACCCCCGCCCACCTGCGCAAGGTGCTGCGCCGCCGGCTCGACTCCGGCCCGGTCGCCTCGCTCAAGCTGGCCAGCGGCTGTGACCGGCGCTGCGCGTTCTGCGCGATCCCGGCGTTCCGCGGCGCGTTCGTCTCCCGCGACCCGCAGGAGCTGCTGGCCGAGGCCGAGTGGCTGGCCAAGTCCGGGGTGCGCGAGCTGGTCCTGGTCAGCGAGAACAGCACGTCGTACGGCAAGGATCTGGGTGACCCCCGCCTGCTGGAGAAACTGCTGCCGCAGCTGGCCGCGGTGGACGGCATCGTCCGGGTCCGGGCCAGCTACCTGCAGCCCGCCGAGACCCGCCCCGGCCTGGTCGAGGCGATCGCCGGCACCCCGGGTGTGGCCGCCTACTACGACCTGTCGTTCCAGCACTCCAGTGAGCCGGTGCTGCGCCGGATGCGCCGGTTCGGCTCTACCGAGCGCTTCCTGGAGCTGCTCGACTCGGCGCGCAAGCTGGCGCCCGCGGCCGGTGCCCGGAGCAACTTCATCGTCGGCTTCCCCGGCGAGACCAAGCAGGACGTGGACGAGCTGATCCGCTTCCTCACCGAGGCCCGCCTCGACGCCATCGGCGTCTTCGACTACAGCGACGAGGACGGCACCGAGGCCGCCGGCCTGGACGGCAAGATCAAGGACGCGACCATCAAGCGGCGGTACGACCGGGTCGTCGCCCTCGCCGAGGAGCTCTGCAACCAGCGGGCCGAGGACCGGCTCGGCGACCTGGTCGAGGTGCTCGTCGACAGCACCGACGACGGCGAGGTCGAGGGCCGCGCCGAGCACCAGGCCCCCGAGGTGGACGGCTCCACCACCCTGGTCTCCTCCGAGACCGAGGGTGTCGACCTGTCCGTGCTGCGCCCCGGTGACCTGGTCCGTGCCCGCGTCACCGGGACCGAGGGCGTGGACCTGATCGCGGTGCCGGTGGAGATGATCTCGGCCGCCCCGGTGACCCGGTGACCGACGAGCCGGTGCCCGCGCCGCGCGTGGTGTCGCTCTACAACGCGGCCAACGCGCTCACCGTGGTCCGGATCGTGCTCGTCCCGGTCTTCCTGGCCCTGGTCGTCGTCTCCGGGATGAACGACCCGGACTGGCGGATCCTGGCCTGCCTGGCCTTCTGTATCGCCTCGGCGACCGACTTCGCGGACGGCTGGATCGCCCGCCGCTGGTCGCTGATCACCTCGTTCGGCAAGGTGGCCGACCCGATCGCGGACAAGGCCCTGACCGGGACGGCGCTGGTGCTGCTCTCCGCGTACGGCCCGCTGTCCTGGTGGGTGACCGCGGCCATCCTGATCCGCGAGTGGGGTGTGACCGCGCTGCGGTTCTGGGTGATCCGCTACGGCATCATCCCCGCCTCCCGGGGTGGCAAACTCAAGACCGGGCTGCAGACCGTGGCGATCGCGTGGTATCTGTGGCCCGTTCCGGAGCCCTTCCACCTGGTCGGGGTGGCCCTGATGGGCGCCGCCCTGGTGGTGACCTTGGTCACCGGCGCGGACTACGTGATGCAGGCGCTCCGGTTGCGGCGCTCGCGGACGGAGGCGTGATGGGGCCCTCGGTGGCCGCCGCTGATCCCGAGCCGGTCGCCGCCGCTGGCCCCGAGGCAGTCGCCGCCGCTGGCCCCGAGCCGGTCGTCGCTGGTGACCTCGAACCGCTCGCCGCGGCGAGTCAGCCCGCGTCGGTCGCCTCCGCGGTGTTGCGCGCGCTTCGGGATCGCCGGGAGACCCTGGCCGCCGCCGAGTCGCTCACCGGTGGTCTGGTGGCCGCCACGATGGTCGAGATCCCCGGGGCCAGCGCGGTCTTCCGGGGCGGCCTGGTGGTCTACGCGACCGAGCTCAAGGCGATCCTGGCCGGGGTGCCGCGGGCGCTGCTCGACGAGCGCGGGCCGGTGGACGCGCAGGTGGCCGGCGCGCTGGCCCGGGGCGCCCGGGAGCGCTGCGGCGCCGACTGGGGGGTGGCGACCACGGGGGTGGCCGGCCCGGATCCGCAGGACGGCAAGCCGGTCGGGCTGGTCTACGTCGCCGTCGCCGGCCCGGCCGGGACCGAGGTGCGGGAGTTGCAACTCGCCGGAAATCGATCGGCCATCCGGATCGAAAGTGTGACGGCCGTCCTGCAATTGCTCACCGACTCTCTCCGTGCCCATCCGGTAGCCGTCTGAGCTGCACTTTTCGCCGTGAGTGCGCCTCGTGACCGGTTCTGGTGGCGCCGGGGCGCCCGCTAAATTCGGCGGGGCGGGATGTCGCTGCGGCTCGGGCCAGGTACGGTTGCGGGAAGCCTCCGGCGTCAGCCGGCGGCCTCGCCCGCAGGAGGAGGTGCCATGGTCCTGCTACGCCGTGTTATCGGCGACGCTCTTCGTGCGCGCCGGCAGGGGCAGCACCGCACGCTACGCGAGGTGTCGACCGCCGCGAACGTCAGCCTGGGATATCTGTCCGAGATCGAGCGTGGTCAGAAGGAAGCGTCCAGCGAGCTGCTGGCGGCCATCTGTGACGCCCTCGGCGCCCGGCTCTCCGAGTTGCTCAGCGAGGTCAGCAACACGCTGTCCCTGGCGGAGAACATGGAGGGTGTGCTCGTCCCGATCGACGAGAAGGCGACCGACGGCGGTGACGTCTCCGTCTCGGTGCGCCAGGACTCGCCGCTGAAGGCCACGCTGCACGCGACCCGTAAGCCGAAGCGGGACATCGTCTACGCCGCCTGATCATGAATACGTGGGTGCCGGGCCGCTCCAAGGGAGCGGTCCGGCCCTTTCATGTCTCGCTGCGCCGCTCAGGGGGGCGTAGCCTCGTAGGCCAAGGGACAACCCTGAGATCCCCCGGAGGACCAGTGACGCCGGTGGCGTCCGGCTGTCACGATGGGTTTCGCATTACCCGCATTAGCGTTGGCGACGGCGGTGAAGCATCCGATAGAGCGACATTTGAGGGGACACCACGAGATGGCGAATCCGTTCGTCAAGGGCTGGCACTACATGATGGCGCTCTTCGGCGCGAAGATCGATGAGTACGCCGACCCGAAGGTCCAGATCCAGCAGGCCATCGAGGACGCCCAGCGTCAGCATCAGGCTCTCGTGCAGCAGGCCGCCGCCGTCATCGGCAATCAGCGGCAGCTCGAGATGAAGCTGTCCCGGCAGATGTCCGAGGTCGAGAAACTGCAGGGCATGGCCCGTCAGGCACTCGTGCTCGCCGACCGCGCCCGAGCCGCCGGAGACGAATCCGAGGCCCAGAAGTACGAGTCGACCGCGCAGACGCTGGCCACCCAGCTGGTCTCCGGCGAGCAGTCGATGGAGGACCTGAAGACTCTCCACGACCAGGCGCTCGCCGCGGCCGGCCAGGCCCGCAAGGCGGTGGAGAACAACGCGATGCTCCTCCAGCAGCGCATCGCCGAGCGGTCCCGGCTGCTCAGCCAGCTGGAGCAGGCCAAGATGCAGGAGACCGTCGCCCAGTCGCTGGAGTCGATGTCGCAGCTGGCCGCGCCGGGCAACACCCCGTCGCTGGACCAGGTCCGCGACAAGATCGAGCAGCGGTACGCGAGCGCCATGGGCCGGGCCGAGCTGGCCTCCAACTCGGTCGAGGGCCGCATGCTCGAGGTGCAGAAGTCCAGTCTGGACCTGGCCGGCTCGTCCCGGCTGGAGCAGATCCGGGCCAGCATGGCCGGCGACAAGCTGAGCGCCGCGCCGGCCCAGCCCGCCGTCGAGCAGCCCGGCACGGCCGCCGCCGACGCGGCCGGTGTCGCCCGTCTCGACGAGATCCGGGCCAGCCTGAACCAGAAGCGCGGCGACACCTCGGCCGCCGGCTGACAGCTGACGTGACGTAAGGGGGAGCGGACGGTGGACGAGCGGGCCAGATACTTCCGGCGCCTCAAGCGGCTGCGGGGCTCCGCACGACGGTGGAGTGTTCTAGGTGGGGGCCTGACCGCCGCGGCCGCCGTCCTCACCCCCTATGCCGGGATCGGCCTGGCCGATGCCGCCTGGGCGGCCGGGGCCGGTGCCTCGGCGGTGCTCGCCTGGTGGCGCTGGAGCGATCTGCGCGAGCTGGCCGCCACTCCGGCGCCGCCGCCCGCGATCCCGCAGGACAAGCTCACCCAGGCGTTGCAGCGTTTCCCGGCCGGGCAGACCGTGCTGCGGGAGGTCCGCCGCCAGCGCGACCGATACCAGTTGCGCGGTTCGGCCATCGCCGACGGGTGGGAGCGGCTGGACCGGGCGTCCACCACGATGACCGGGCTGGCCGGCCGGCTCACCGGTTCCGGTGAGGCGGCGCTGCTGGAGGCCGCGTCGGCCGAGCAGTGGCTGCGCGATCTGGGGCAGCGGGCGGCCAGCGTGGAGCGGGCCATCCCGATGAGCGGTCCCGGCAAACGGGACACGCTGTCCGAGTCGCACGCCGGGCTCACCGAGCAGTTCATCGAGGGCGTGGGGGCCTACGAGGAGCTGGTGGTGGCCGCGGCGAGTTATGTGGCCGAGGACGGGCATCCGGTCACCGACACCCGGCATCCCGGTTATTTCGCCCTGATCGACGCGACGGACCGGCTGCGGGGCATCGCCGACGGCCTGGCCGAGTTGCGCACCACCCAGATCCCGCGGCCCGCGGCCGAGGCCGGCTGACGCCCTCGCTGCGGCAGAGGCGCGCACCACCCGGATCCCGTGGCCCGCGCCCGAGGCCGGTCGACGCCCTCGCTGCGGCCCCTCACCGCTCGACGCCGGGCCCGATCTGCCGTTCTGTCTGCTGTGTGCCTGTCTAGGTGCGGGGTGGCCGGTCTGATGGCGGGGCAGTGCAGGTTTCCCGATTCGCCTAATCTGAGCCTCCGGCGCTCCGGCAGGAGGAGGAATCGGCGATGGGTCATCCCACGGCACCGCTCTCGGTCGATGTTCCGGCGCTGACCGCGTGTGGCTCGGGTGCCGCCGAGGCGGGCGAGACACTCCGGGCCGCGGCGGCCGCGGCCGCGTTCCGGCTGGCCGTCACCGAGCAGCCCGGCTGGTCGTCGGCGACCGCGATCCGGGCCGCCGAGAGCCTCTGGGACACCCATGTGCGCGCGCTGGCCGACGAGGTCCGCATCTTCGGCGAGGGCCTGACCGCGTCGGCCCGGGAGTTCCAGGCCGCCGACCGCGCGTCCGCCGACGGCATCCGCGCCGCCGGGCCACGATGAGCTCGCTCACCCTGGAGCAGCTGCTCAAGGCGTACGACACCCCCTGGCACCAGGCCGCCGAGGCGTGGCGCGGGCTGGCCGACCAGGTCGACGAGGCGGCTGAGCAGCTGATCCGTGGCACCCGTGACCTGCCGGACGCCTGGCCGTCGGGGGAGGGTTCCCGGGCCGCCCACGCGAGGGCGACGATGTTGCGGGCCGAGGTCAGCAACACCTACAACCCGGCCCGGCGGATCCACCAGGCGCTGGCGGATCTGGCGTACGGCGTGCGTGGTTTCCGCACCCGGGCCGAGCAGATCGTCGCCTCGGCGCGTCAGGCCGGCTACACGGTGGACGCGGTGACGGGCACGGTGACCGGCCCGGCCGTGATGGTCGTCGGCGACAGTGCCCGGATCGCCGCCGACGGTGCCCGGATCGCCGCCGAGAGCGCCCGGATCGCCGCCGACCTGGCCGAGGAGCTGGCCGGGGCGCGGGCCCTGGACGACGCCACCGCCAACGTGATCACCGTGAACCTGCCGTCCGCGGAGGCCGGTTTCGGGTGGTCCCGGATGCGCGACGTCAGCGCCGCCGAGCTGCGGGCGCAGGCCGGCCGGCAGCCGCGGGAGATCGGCGAGTGGTGGGCGTCGCTCACCCCGGAGCAGCAGGAGCAGGCCATCCTGGCGCACCCGGAGCTGGCCGGGCGCCTGGACGGGCTGCCGGCCACCGACCGGGACACCGCGAACCGGATCGTGCTGGACCGGGAGGTGACCGCGCTGAACCAGGAGCGGCAGGATCTCGACGCCCGGGAGAGCCACCTGCGGTCGATGGCCGAGCAGGGGCGGATCGCCGAGGTCTACCCGGACGCGGCGAACCCGGGCGGCCGTCTCCTGGACGAGCTGGGCCGGATCGAGGACCGGCGGGAGAGCCTGGCCGGGCGGTCGGCCGGCCCGCTCGCCCTGCACCAGCGTCTCCGCGATCCGAGTCAGCCGCCCGCCTTCCTGCTCGGCTATTCGTCGGCGGACGACGGCCGGGCGATCGTGGCGGTCAACAACCCCGACGAGGCGGACAACGTGGTCACCTACGTGCCGGGGACGATGGCCGACCTGGCCGGCATCAAGGGTGATGTGGAGCGGGCCGACAAGATGGTGCTCGACGCCACCCGCCTGGATCCGTCCGGCCGGACCACGTCGGCGATCACCTGGCTCGGCTACGACGCGCCGGACTTCTTCCACAACGCGGGCTCCTCGTCGTACGCGGAGAACGCCTCGGCCGACCTGTCCCGCTTCCAGAACGGTCTACGCGTCAGTCACGACGGTGACGCCTCGCACAACACCGTCCTGGGCCACAGCTACGGCACCACCACGGTCGGCATCGCGGCCCGGGACAAGGGTCTGGCCGTCGACGACGTGATCTTCGTGGGCAGCCCGGGAGTGGGTGCCGGTTCGGCCTCCGAGCTGAACATCCAGGGTGACGCGAGCAACGTCTGGTCCAGCACCGACGCCAACGACGTGATCCGGCACACCGGTTTCGACGACACCATGCGGTTCGGTGAGAACCCGTCCGGTGCGGCGTTCGGCGGGCGGATCTTCACCAGCGACTCCGACGAGTGGAGCCCGGTGGCCACCCACTCCGGCTACTGGGACGCCAACAATCCGTCCCGGCGCGGCATCGCCTACATCGTCACCGGGCAGGAGGGAAGAGTGTCATGACATCACCGGTCCGGATCGCCCTGACCGTCGCCGCCGGCCTTCTCCTCACAGGATGTGGACTCATGAACCCCGCACCGGACATCAGCCGGACCGACGCCGCGGAGCGGGTCGCCCGGCAGGCCGAGGAGGCCTTCGCCCAGCTGCCGCCGGGGGCCACCCTGCGGACCCTGCTGGACCATCCGGAGTCGAAGTGCGACGAGGGTGATCTGGTGTTCGCCGAGCGGCAGTACCAGATCGACTATCCGCAGGGCTGGCCGGTCGCGCGGGCGGTGCCGACCCTCGCCGGGTATTGGACCGGCGCCGGCTGGGAGACGCTGCGCGACGAGCGGGCCGATCCGAAACTGCCCAACTTCGCGGCCCAGGACCCGGACGGCTTCCGGATCAGCATCGAGATCACCAACCGGGACTCCGGAGTGGTCGACGCGTACCTGGTCAGCAGCTCACCCTGCGTCGCCTGACCGTTCCGGCTGGCAGCGCGGGCACCAGAAGGTGATCCGTTCACCCTGGTCGGCCTTACGGATCGCCGAACCACACCGTCGGCACGGCTGGGCTCGACGCCCGTACACATAATTGGCCTCGCCTTTGAAAAGCGAACCGGTGGTGGTCTGCAGCCAGCGGCCGCGGTTGGACGCCACCAGCCGCTGGGCCAGCTCCACGGTGGCCGGCAGATCAGGCACGTCGGCGACCGCGGTCCACGGCCAGAGCCCTCGCAGGAACAGCGTCTCCGCCTTGTAGAGGTTGCCGACCCCGGCCAGGTTGCGCTGATCCAGCAGCGCCTCGGCGATGCTGACCGACGGTCTCGCGGCGATCCGGCGGACCGCCTCGGCCGCGTCCCAGTCGTCGCCCAGCAGGTCCGGGCCCAGATGGCCGACCAGCGAACCCTCCTCGGCGGTCGGCGTCAGGATCACCTCGTGCAGGTGAAAACCGACGGCCACCGACCGGGCGGTCCGCAGCACGACACGGATCAGGTGGGCCGGGCGGCCGGACCAGCGTTCCCTCGGGGCGTAGGTCCGCCAGGCCCCCTCCATCCGCAGATGCGAGTGCAGGGTGTGCGGCGGCCGGCCCTCCCGGGTCAGCCGCAGCAGCAGATGCTTGCCGCGGCTCGCCGACTCGGCCACCGTCCAGCCGGTCAGGTCGGTGGTGGCCAGCCTCGGCACCCGGAAATCACAACCGGTCAGGGTCTCGCCGGTCAGCGCCTTCTCCAGAACCCGGGCGGTGTTCCAGACGGTGTCCCCTTCCGGCATGCCCTCCATTCTGCCCACCGTCCGGCCGGGAAAACGTCCCGCCGCCCGGCGATCTGGTCACGGCGGTGCGCCCCATCGGCAAGATCAAGATCAATGAGCCGATTGACGTGTACGCCCGGAGCACCCGCCCCGACGGCCTCCCCGTCGATCCGTGGTCACGCGTCCACGTGCGGGCCGGCCTCCATGGCGTTTCCGCAGGTGGGCAGCTTTCCTTCAGCAACCGTCGGGGTCGGCCCCACCCACGGCGAACGCGCACACCGCCCGGCTCGAACGCAGCCGTCCGGCATCACACCCCGCCGGCGTCACACACGCCGGACGGTGAGCACACGCCGGGCCCGGGACGCCGACACGAGCCATGTCGTCTTACCTCGGCCACGGAAGCCCGCGTCGGCCCGGCCGTGTTCGCTCAGAGCTGCGGCGCCACCGCGGAGGCGACCAGGTCCAGATGATCCAGATCGGACAGGTCGAGCACCTGGAGGAAGAGCCGGGACGCGCCGGCGTCGGCGTACCGCTTGATGGTCGCGACAGCCTCGTCCGGGGTGCCGACGATGCCGCCGTTCTCGCGCATCTCGTCGGCTTCCCGCCCGATGGCGGCGGCCCGGCGGCCGACCTCAGCCTGGTCCCGGCCCACGCAGAGGACAGCGGCCGCGGAGAAGGCCGGGTGCTCGGTGCGGCCGAGCGCGTCGGAGGCGGCACGGACCCGGTCGTACTGGGCGGGAATGTCCTCGATCTTGGAGAACGGGACGTTGAACTCGGTCGCGTAGCGGGCCGCCAGGTAGGGCGTGCGCTTCTTGCCGTGGCCGCCGACGATGACCGGCGGGCGCGGGGACTGGGCCGGCTTGGGCAGCGCGGGCGAGTCGCTGACCTGGTAGAACTTGCCGGCGAAGTCGTAGGTGGAGCCGACCGGCGTCTCCCACAGCCCGGTGATGATCTCCAGCTGCTCCTCCAGCCGGTCGAAGCGCTCACCGACGGCGGGGAACGGGATCCCGTACGCGGTGTGCTCGCTCTCGAACCACCCCCCGCCGAGGCCGAACTCGATCCGGCCACCGCTCATCTGGTCGACCTGGGCGACGGCGATCGCCAGCGGGCCGGGGAGCCGGAAGGTGGCCGAGGTGACCAGGGTGCCGAGGCGGATCCGGGACGTCTGAACGGCCAGTGCGGCGAGGGTGATCCAGGCGTCGGTGGGGCCGGGCAGGCCGGAGCCGTCGCCCATCTTGAGGTAGTGGTCGGAGCGGAAGAACCCGTCGTATCCGCCGTCCTCGGCGGCTTTGGCGACCCGCAGGAGATCGTCGTGGGAGGCACCCTGCTGGGGTTCGGTGAAGATCACGAGACGCATGGCTCAACACTGCCATGCCGCCTCGGCGTGCCCGCGCCGCATCGAACAACGACAGGCAGTAACCTTGCGCACCATGGCCGGTTATGGATGGATCAGTTTCACGACCGATTACGGCACGTTTGATGGCTTTGTCGCCGCCTGTCATGGCTCGATCGCCCGGGTCGCCCCCGACGTTCGCGTGATCGACGTCACCCACCATGTGCCGCCGGCCGATGTCACCCGGGGCGCCGCCGTCCTCGCGCAGACCGCCCCGCACCTGCCCGCGTCGGTGCACCTGGCGGTCGTCGACCCGGGTGTCGGCACGGCCCGTCGCGGCGTGGTCCTGACCACGCCGAACGGTCTGCTGGTCGGCCCCGACAACGGCCTGCTGATCTGGGCGGCCGAGGCGCTCGGCGGGGTGACCGGGGCGTTCGAGCTGGAGAACGAGGACTGGCGCCTGGGCGATGTGTCCCGGACCTTCCACGGCCGTGACCTGTTCGCTCCGGCCGCGGCCCGGCTGGCGGCCGGCGCGGATCCGGCCGAGGCCGGCCCGGCCGTCGACCCGGCGACGCTGATCCGCCTGCCGGATCCGGCGGTCACGGTCGGCGACGGCTGGATCGAGGCGGAGGTCCTCACCGTCGACCGTTTCGGCAACGTGCAGCTCGCCGCCGACGCCGCGGCGCTCTCCGGTCTCGGCCCCGACCTGCTGATCAACGGCGGCGTCCGGGCCCGCCTGGGCACCACGTTCGCCGACGTCAGCGTGGGCGAACTCCTGGTCTTCCCGGACTCGGCCGGCCGCGTGGCGATCGCGGTCAACAACGGCCGCGCGGTCGTCCTCCTCTCGGTGGTCCCCGGCGACACGGTCCGCATCACCGCACGCTGACCCCTTTCCGGTACGGACCACCGAACGGTCCCGCGCCCACGGCCGGCCAAGGCGCCCGTCCCGTCCCGGCCGTCCCCGGCCGCCGGCTCATGCATGCCCCGGACGGCCACCGCGTCCCCGTCTCCCATAGTCGTCACCCCGTCTCGCCGCGCCCGTGATCCGGGCCGTTGTCCTTACGCGCGGAGGCGCAAGCCTCGCGGCGTGGCCCGGAAGCCGGCTGCCGTCAGTGCCTCCCGCAGCGGCGACGTGTGCACGGACTCGCCGTCGGCCCGTTCCACCGACATCGCGCCCATCGCCCCCGACCGCACCGCCCCCGCCAGCCCGTGTGCCGCCCGGGTGAGCGCCTCGATGTCATCGGTGAACGACAGCAGGGTCCGCCCGCCCCGCTCCACGTAGAGCACCAGGTCACCGCCGGCCAGCACGACCAGCGCCCCGGCCTTGCGCCCGGCCCGGTGCCCGGACTTGGCGCCCGGCTCCCCGTCGCCGCTGTCGACAATCCGGTCCGGCCAGGGGAGGGCCGCGCCGTACGGATTGGCCGGATCGGTGGCCGCCAGCACCACCGCCGGTGGCCCGGCCCGGCGGTCCTCGTCGGGTTCGGCGAGGGCCCGCAGCCGGTCGACGGCGCCCGGCACCGCGAACTGTGCCGCGCCGAGCCCTTCGACGAAGTAACCGCGCCGGGCCCCACCGCGCTCCTCCAGCGCGGCCAGCACCGGGTAGACCGCCGCGAACCCGCCGGTCACCCCCTCGGCCACGGCCGCGCCCCGGGTCACCACACCGTGCCGTTCCAGCAGCAGGTCGGCGGTGGCGGCGGCCCGCCGGGTCGGGTCGAGGTCCCGCTCGGGCAGGCGTGACCAGCGCCCGGCCATGTTGGGTGGCCCACCGCGGGCGGGCATCGCCGGGCGGCCGGGGCGACGGTACCGGGATCGGGCCGGGACGGCCTTGGCCCGGTGCGCCCCACTGCCCCCGAGCAGCGCCCGGAGCGGGGCGAACGTGTCGTTGGTCAGATGCCCGGCCCACACCAGATCCCACACCGCTGCGGAGAGCTCGGTGTCGTCGGTCGAACCGGCCCGGTCGGACAGGGACCGGAAGAACAGGGCCTGACCGCCGTCCAGCGCGGCCAGCACCGCCTGATGCAGCGGCCCGGCCGCGAACTCGTCGTCCGGGGGCGGCAGCAGGAGCGGGGCGCTGTCCGCGTATGCCAGAGTGACCCACCCGTCCCCGCCGGTGATCGACCCGGAACCGGCCCACAGCACCTCGCCGGACGCGCACAGCTCGTCGAGTTGCGGGGCCGCGTAGTCGGCCACCCGGGCGGGCAGCACCAGCCGCTCCCACGCCGACGCCGGCACCGCGACACCCTGCACCTGCTCGATGGTGGCGGCCAGCGCGTCCACCCCGCGAGCGTTGCCGCCGACCTGCTGCCACCGGGGCAGGAAGGTGGCCAGCACCCGTGGGGGCACCGGCTCGATCTCGCGGCGCAGCGCGGCCAGCGACCGCCGCCGCAGCATCCGCAGCACCTCGGCGTCGCACCACTCGGAGCCGGCGCCGCCGGGGGAGAACTCGCCGGAGGTGACCCGCCCGGTCGCGCCGAGCCGTTTGAGGGCCTGCTCGACGACGAAGACACCGAGACCGAACCGGGCCGCGCAGGTCGCCGCGGCGAACGGCCCGTGGGTCCGGGCGAAGCGGGCGACCAGGTCACCGAGCGGGTCGGCGACCGGCTCCAGGTAGGCCTCGGGGATGCCGACCGGCAGTGCCACGCCCAGCGCGTCCCGGTAGCGGCCGGCGTCGTCGATGCCGATCCACCGGTCCTCGCCGGCCACCCGGATCCGGATCGCCCGCCGGGCCGCCCCGAGCTCGGTCACCCACTCCTCGGGCACACCCCGGGCGGCCAGCTCGGCCGGTGACAGGTCGCCGAGGAGCCGGAGCAGCTCGGCGGCGTCCTCGGCGTCGCGGGGGGTCCGCTGGGTGGTCAGCCACTGCAGTTGCGCCTCGGTCTCGGCCACCACCGCCGGGTCGAGCAGTTCCCGCAGGTCGACCCGGCCGAGCAGTTCACCGAGCAGCGTCGAGTCGAGTGCCAGCGCGGCGGCCCGGCGCTCGGCCAGTGGGGCGTCCCCCTCATACAGGAAAGCGCCCACATATCCGAACAGCAACGACCGGGCGAACGGTGACGGCCGGGCGGTCTCGGTCTCGACCAGCCGGACCTTGCGGCCGGCGATCTCCCGCATCAGCCCGACCAGCCCCGGCACGTCGAAGACATCCTGGAGGCACTCGCGGGCCGCCTCCAGCGTCACCGGGAAGTCGGCGAACTCGCGGGCCACATCGAGCAACTGGGCCGACCGCTGCCGCTGCTGCCAGAGCGGCTGGCGGCGTTTCGGGTCGCGGCGCGGCAGCAGCAGCGAGCGGGCCGCGCACTCCCGGAACCGCGACGCGAACAGCGCCGACGTGCCGACCGACTCCTCGACGATCTGGACGATCTCCTCCGGGTCGAAGGCCACCAGATCGGTGCCGGGCGGCTCGTCCGCGGTGTCCGGCAGGCGCACCACGATGCCGTCGTCGGAGGGCATCACCTGGCCGTCCACCCCGAACCGCTCGCTCAGCCGCCGGGCGATCGCCAGCGCCCACGGCGCGTTGACCTTGGCGCCCAGCACGCAGTGCACGGTCATCCGCCAGTCGCCCAGCTCGTCGCGGAACCGCTCCACCACGATCGTCCGGTCGTCCGGCAGATGACGGGTGGTCTCGCGCTGCTCCCGCAGGTAGGCCACCAGGTTGCCGGCCGCCCACTCGTCCAGCCCGGACTCGCGCAGCGCGGTGGTGGCGGCGTCGTCCCCGGCCCGGGTCAGGGCCCGCAGCCGGGCGCCGATGGCCCGGCCCAGCTCGATCGGCCGGCCGGGGGAGTCGCCTTTCCAGAACGGCATCCGGGCCGGCGCTCCCGGAGCGGGGGAGACCAGCACCCGGTCCGGAGTGATGTCCTCGATGCGCCAGGACGTCGACCCGAGCAGGAAGACATCGCCGACGCGGGATTCGTACACCATCTCCTCGTCCAGCTCGCCCACCCGCGACGCACGCTCGGAACCGGCCAGGAAGACCCCGAAGGTGCCCCGGTCCGGAATGGTGCCGCCGCTGGTCACGGCCAGGCGCTGGGCGCCGGGGCGACCGGTGAGCTGATCGGTGGACCGGTCCCAGACCAGCCGTGGCCGCAGCTCGGCGAAGGCGGTCGACGGATAGCGGCCGGACAGCATGTCGAGCACCGCGTGCAGTGCCGACGACGGCAGCTCGGCGAACGGCGCGGCCCGCCGGACCAGCGCCGCCAGGTCGTCGACCTGCCACTCGTCCAGGGCGACCATCGCCACGATCTGCTGGGCCAGCACGTCGAGTGGATTGCGGGGACAGCGCAGCTCCTCGATCGCGCCCTCGCCCATCCGCTCCGCCACCACCGCGCAGGACAGCAGGTCACCACGATGCTTGGGGAAGACCACCCCGCGCGAGACCGCACCCACCTGGTGCCCGGCCCGGCCGATGCGCTGCAGTCCGGCCGCGACCGACGGCGGCGCCTCGATCTGGACCACCAGATCGACCGCGCCCATGTCGATGCCCAGCTCCAGGCTGGAGGTCGCCACCACCGCCGGCAGCTGCCCCGACTTCAGCGCCTCCTCGATCTGTTTGCGCTCCTCACGGGAGACGCTGCCGTGGTGGGCGCGGGCCACCACCGGCGGCGCGCCCCGGGTGCCACCGGCCTGGGCCATGATCTCCGCAGGCAGCCGGGAACCGGCGGTGACCAGCGCGGACTCCGGATCGGCGCGCTCCGCGGCCAACTCGTTCAGCCGGGCGCAGAGCCGCTCGGCACCCCGCCGCGAATTCGTGAACACGATCGTCGACCGATGGCCCTCGATCAGGTCGAGGACCCGCTCCTCGACCGCCGGCCAGATCGACGGGGTGTGCCGGCCGGCCCCCGGATCGTCCTGATCGGGGTCGGGCCGCTCGTCCAGCCGGGTCATGTCCTCCACCGGGACCTCGACGGTCACCTCGATGGTCTTGGCGGTGCGCGGCTGCACGATCTCGACATCCCGTGAGCCGCCCAGGAAGCGGGCCGTCTCGTCGATCGGCCGCACCGTGGCGGACAGCCCGATCCGCTGTGCCGGGGTGTCCAGCAGCGCGTCCAGCCGCTCCAGCGAGAGCGCCAGGTGCGCGCCCCGTTTGGTGGCGGCGACCGCGTGCACCTCGTCCAGGATCACCGTCCGGACACCGCGCAGCGACTCCCGCGCCGCCGAGGTCAGCAGCAGGAACAGCGACTCGGGTGTGGTGATCAGAATGTCCGGCGGGGTGCGGGCGAACCCGCGCCGCTCCTCCGCCGGGGTGTCGCCGGTGCGCATCCCGACGGTGATCTCCGGCGGGGGCAGGCCGAGCCGCCCCGCGGCCTGCCGGATCCCGGTCAGCGGCGCCCGCAGGTTGCGCTCCACGTCGACGGCCAGAGCCTTCAGCGGGGAGACATAGAGCACCCGGCAGCGGCGTCGTGGCTCCTCGGGCGGCGGCTCGGCGGCCAGCCGGTCCAGGGACCACAGGAAGGCCGCCAGCGTCTTGCCGGATCCGGTCGGCGCGACCACCAGCGCGTTGCGCCCCGCCCCGACCGCCCGCCACGCCCCCGCCTGGGCTGCGGTGGGCGCGGCGAAGGCGGCCGAGAACCACTCCCTGGTGGCCGGCCCGAACTTCTCCAACACCTCTCGCATGCCTCACATCCTGCCCTCGGGGTACGACAAAAAACGGCCCACGCGGCGACCGGGTGATCGTCGTTCCGTGGGCGGTCTGTGCCTGATTATCCTGATCCCCGACGTGATGGGTGGGTGCCGATGGCGGTCAGGCAGAGACTCGTCGCCGATCGGTACCGCCTCCTGGAACCGGTCGGTGCGGGCGGAATGGGCCGGGTCTGGCTGGCCCGCGACGAGATGCTGCATCGTGACGTGGCCGTCAAAGAGGTCGTCCCACCCGAGTGGATGACCGACGCTGAACAACACCGTCTCCGCGGGCGCACCCTGCGGGAGGCACGCAGCGCGGCCCGGCTCAACCACCCGCACGTGGTCCGGATCTACGACGTGGTGTACGCCGACGGCCAGTCCTGGATCGTCATGGAATACGTCCCGTCCCGCTCGTTGCAGCAGGTCCTGCACGAGGACGGCCCGTACGGCCCGGCCGAGGCGGCCCGGATCGGCCTGGCCGTGCTGGACGCGCTGGCCGCCGCCCACCGGGCCGGCGTGCTGCACCGCGACGTGAAGCCGCACAACGTCCTGATCGGCACCGACGGCCGCGTGGTGCTGACCGATTTCGGCCTGGCCACGTTCGTGGACGACGGCACGGTGACCGCACCCGGCCTGATCGTGGGCTCGCCCCAATACGTCTCCCCGGAACGCGCCCGCGACGGCGCCTCCACCGTCGAATCGGACCTGTGGTCCCTGGGCGCCACGCTGTACGCGGCGGTCGAGGGCCGTTCGCCGTACGCCCGGGAGACCGCGATGGCCACCCTGGCCGCCCTGGCCACCGAGCCCCCCGACCCACCGGTCCGGGCCGGCCCACTGGCCCCGGTCCTCAGCGGCCTGCTCCGCTACCGCCCGGCCAGCCGCCTGACCGCCCCCGAGATCGAACGCCGCCTCCGCATGATCGTCGCCGCCGATCCCCGCGAGATCCCACGCCTGCCCACCCAGCGCACGTCCCCTCGACCCCGTTCCGCCGGTCACCGTCCGCCCATGCCGGTCCCCGAGACACCGGAAACCACCAGACCCCGGAGACCCGCTTTCGGTACGAGGAACAAGCCCCACCCCTCCCCAAGCCCCGAGCCGCCGCCCACTCCACCGGCCCCGACCCCTGACCGGGCCCCCACCACACCACCGGTCCCGCCCTCCACGACACCGCCGGCCCCGCCCTCCACGACACCGCCGGTCCCGAGCCCTGGCTCGGCGCCCATGAGCCCACCCGTCCCACATTCCGGCCCGGTCTCCGAAGTCACCCCCGCACCCGCACCTGCCACCGTGGTCGTGCCGGCGCCCGTGTCCACATCTGAGCCCCCGCACAAGTCCGCGGTGCCGGAGACCGCTCACCCGGAGCGGTCACCCGGTCAGGACCTGGTTCTCGCCGGCCCTCAGCCGAAATCGGCCGTGACGGAAAAGACCCCGCATGACTCTGAGGCAGCACATGCCTCTCATCCAATGCATGTCTCTCGTCCCGCGCATGCCTCCGATACCACGCATGCCTCTCATGCCCCGGGGCCGCCGGGCCGCCGGGCCAGGCGATTCCGAATGACCAGGGCTCGTCTGCTGCTCACCGGCCTGGTCGTGCTGCTGCTGGGAGGCAGCCTGACAGCCGGTTACCTGGCGAAACTGAACCAAACGGGCGTCCAGGTCTTCCTTCCGACCGCACCCGAAAGCGCGACTATGTCGACCCCCGGTGACCGGGCGGTACCGGAACCGCCTCCCGGTTCGCCCACCAGCCATCCGAAGGGGGGCGAACCGCCTGGAACCGGCTCGGCTAGTTCGCCCTCGGGTAAGGGCAGCCCGAACGGGACCAACCCGGTCAGCCCGAAGGGGCCCACCGCAGGGAGCCCAAAGGAGAACATTCCGGGCAGTCATCGCCCAGGCGAAGGCCAGCCGAGCGGCCCGGACGCCGCTGTCGGCCAACCCGCGATGCCTACGGAGTCAAAGCCGCCGACAGCCCTTTCCGGATCCCCACCTTCAGGAACCACGCCCTCGCGTGCCTACCCCTCGGAAACCACGTCCGCGGGAATCGCACCCTCAGGAATCCCATCCTCGGGAACCGCATCACCAGGAACCGCATCACCAGGAACCGCATCATCGGGGGCGACGTCATCGGGGGCGGCACCGCCGGATTCGGCCTCGCCGCCCTCGGCGAAGCCGCGAACCGCGGGTCCAGTGCCGACCTCGCCACCGACATCACGGCCGACCTCGCCGGCCACATCACGGCCGGAGCTCCGGCCGCCGGCGAGCGGGCAGCCGTCTGCGGGGACCGGCTCCCGGAATCCGTCCGCCTCGAAACCCGCGACGCCCGGACAGAGCCCCCGCTACTCACCGGTCCTCTGCGACGCCGCCCCACCCGCCGGCCTGCCGAAGACTCCGCAGAAGGGCGCCACCCGGGGAGTCAACGGCTGGACTCTGCAGTCCGGTTGGTCGTATTTCAGGGACGGCTCCGGTTTCCATCTGGCGGTCCCCGACGGTTGGACCTACCAGCGGATCGGCGGTACCTACTGTTTCCGGAGCCCGGCCAACGCCCGGGTGTTGAGCCTCGACCCGAGCCGTGATCCCGCCTCCGATCCTCTGACGGCGTCCCGTGCCGAGGAGCGCCGGGTGTCCCGCTCGGGCAACCCCGAGGGCTACGACCTGGTCCGTATCGCCGCTGTGCCACTACTGAACAAGGCCGCCGACTGGGAGTTCCGCTACCGCTCCAGAACCGGTGCGCTCCGGCACTCCGGGATCCGCTGGTTCGTGATCGACGGGCGGGCCTACACGCTCGGCTGGAGCACTCCGGCCGAGAACTGGAAGGCCGACCTGGTCAAGATCCAGATGATCCGGGGCACGTTCTACGCCAACCGGAACTCCCCGCCCCGGTGACCACTTGAACGCGGTCCGACTCCGCCCCGCGAGGCGGTGCAAGGGGGTGCGAGACGGTGCGGTGCGAGGTGAAGCGGGGCGGTGCGGGGCGAGGTGCGGTGAGGTGAAGCGAGGCGGTGCGGGGCGAGGTGCGGTGAGGTGAGGCGCGGTGAGGTGAAGTGGTGCGAGACGGCGCGGTGCTAGGTGAAGCGGGGCGGGGGCGGTCAGGCGAGGTGGTGCGAGACGGCGCGGTGCGAGGGAAGCGGGGTGAGCGGTGCGAAGCGAGTACGGGACGAGGCCGGGTGGGGCGGGGTGAAGCGAGCGCGGGATGAGGCTGGGGTGGCGGGCAGGGAGCGGGATGTGGCGAGAGCGAGGCAGGGCGGGGCCGGCAGGGCGGGGTGTAGCAGGGCGAGTTAAGACCGGGCCGCGGTGTGGCAGGCCGGGTGAGGAGGGGTGAGGCGGAACGTGAGAGGCGAGTGGGGTGAGGCGGGGCGGTCAGCTGAGGCTTGCCGTCGCCAGTTTGACGCCGAAGCCGACGAAGAGCGCGCCCACCGCGGTCGTCGCCCCGGCGGTCAGTTTGCGCCGCTGCCGGAACTGTCCCGCGAGGTAACGCCCGCCGAAGATCAGCGCTGACAGGTACAGCGCGCTGAAGAACTGCACGACCGCGCCGAGGACCAGGAACGACAATGCGGGATGTGGGTAACCCGGCTCGACGAACTGGATGAAGAACGACACGAAGAACAGGATCGCCTTCGGGTTGAGCAGGCTGATCACCGCGGCTCTCCGGAACGGCCGCTGCATCCCGGGTGGCGTCTCCCCGGTGGTGGCGGAGGCGATCTCCGAGCGCTGCCGCCAGGTCCGCCAGGAACTGCGGATGATGTTGAGCCCCACCCAGGCCAGGTAGGCGGCGCCCGCCCACTTCAGGACGAGGAACAGCGGCGGATAGGCGTGCAGCAGCGAGGCGACACCCGTGGCGGACAGGATCATCAGCACGGCATCGCCGACGAAGACGCCGAACGCCGCCTGATAGCCCGCCCGGATCCCGCGCTGAGCGCCCACCGAGAGCACGAAGATGGAGTTGGGGCCGGGCAGCAGGATGATCGCCACGACGCCCAGCACGTACGTCCAGAAATCGGTGATGCCGAGCATCGGTCAGCCTCTCCCGGGTCGTGGGCGGGTCATCCGGCCGTCAGTCGTTCGCGCAGCCGCCGGGCCGCGGCCGGCCATTCGTCCGCGGTCATCGCGAACAGTACGGTGTCGCGCCAGCTCCCGTCCGGCCGCTGCCTCTGCCGGCGGATCAGCCCGTCCCGGCTGGCCCCTAGCCGGGCGATGGCGCGCTGGGAGCGCTCGTTGCGAATGTCCGTATACCAGAACACCCGCTCGGCGCCGAGCACGTCGAAGGCCCTCTCCATCAGCAGGAGTTTGGCCTCGGTGTTCACCCCGGTCCGCCACCACCGGCGGCCGACCATGGTGTGGCCGATCCCGAGTGCGCGCTGGGTGGTGTCGATGTCGTGGTAGGTGGTCATCCCGATCACCGCACCGGTGGCCGGGTCGACCTGCGCCCACCCGGAGCGCTGGCCCAGCCACTGGCCGCGCAGAACCCCCTCGACGTCGGCGGCGAACTCCTCCGCCGTACGCGGCCGGGGGGTGGGAATGTGTCGCCAGACCTCCTCGTCGTCGAGGGCATCGAACAGCGCGGGCACATGCCCGGGGGTGAGTGGTTCGAGCCGGACGTGGCGGCCCTCCAGCACGACCGGCGTCTGCCACTCGGACGGGTGGCCGGGCAGATAGGCGGGCGGGGCGGCGGCGACCCCCGGCTCGGTCACCGGTGGGCCGGGCACCACTCGCAGCGGGAGCACCCCCGCCCAGTGCGGCAGCTCCATGTCCTCCGGGTCGTCGATCACCCCGCCGGACCTGGTGCGCACGGACACCTCGGCGAGCGGCAGCGCCAGCACGATGGTCTGGGCGAGCTCCTGACGGTCGGGTGGCCGGCTGTCCGCGGCGCGACCCCGGCCGATCTTGTCGGCCAGGGCGAGGAGCACCCGTAGTTTCTCCGCCTCGTCGGTGACCGGCCGCGCGGTGCCGAGCGCGACCACGGACCGGTAGTTGGCACTGTGACTGAATTGGGAGCGGGCGTAGACCAGACCATCCAGCAGGGTCACCGTCACACACACCGGGACACCGTCGCCACGAGCGGTCAGCCCGAGCCGGGAGCCGGTGGAGCCGTGCAGGTAGAGGGTGTCGTCCACCCGCACGTGCAGGTCGGGCAGGACGCGAGGCTCGCCGTCGACCACAAAACCCACCGCGCAGTCGTACGCCTCGTCGAGGATGGCGTGTGCGGCCTCACGGTCGTAGCTCATCCGCTTGCGGTACCGCGTCGCAGTAGTGCGCGGGGTAGGTGGGTAGAGGGCGGTCATCGAGGCCTCCTCGGGATGACTCCGCTGGTGGAATGCTTGATTTAGCTGTTGTACTAGTACAGAATCCCTCGTGTGGCAGAACAATATCAGGTGAGCGGTGACAGCGCCGCCGAGATTTCGGCCAGCATCGAGTCGGGCATCGTCCGGGGCGACTGGGTGGCCGGCGCCGCGCTGCCCCCGGTCCGGGTCCTGGCCGGTTCCCTGCACGTCAGTCCCGCGACGGTGGCCAAGGCGTACCAGGATCTGCGCCTGCGCGGGGTGATCGAGACCGAGGGGCGGCGTGGCACCCGGGTCCGGTCCCGGCCGGCGGTGGCGGTGTCCCGGGCCGATCTGCGCCCGCCGGTCCCGTCCGGGCTGCGTGATCTCTCCTCCGGAGAGCCCGATCTGCGGTTGTTGCCGTCCCTGGCGCCCGCGCTGACCGCCGCGGGAGAGGAGGAGCGACCACCCCAGGGGTACGCCTCCGCGGTCACGATGCCGGAATTGGTGGATGCCGCAAGACTCCGTCTGCTCGCCGAGGGCATCCCGATCGACATGTCGGATCTGGTGGTCACCTCCGGCGCGCTCGACTCGATCGAGCGGGCACTGGCCGCCCACCTCCGCCCCGGCGACGTCGTGGCGATCGAGGATCCCGGCTGGGCCGCCCTGATCGACCTGCTCGCGGCACTGGGCCTGCGGCCGGCCCCGGTCGCCGTCGACCGGCACGGCCCTGACCCGGTGGCACTGGAGGCCGCGTTGCGGGCCGGCGCCCGGGCCGTGATCGTCACGGTCCGCGCGCAGAACCCGACCGGCGCGGCGGTCGACGCCGAGCGTGCCGAGCGGCTCCGGACTCTGCTCGTCGCCTATCCGGGCGTGCTGGTCATCGAGGATGATCACGCCGCCGAGCTGGCCGAGAACGAGCCGCACTGCATCGGCCCGGTGACCGGTTCCTGGGCGTTCGTCCGCTCCGCGTCCAAGCCGTTCGGTCCCGATCTGCGCATCGCGGTCCTCGCCGGGGACCGGACCACGGTGGCCCGGGTGACCGGGCGGATGCGGATCGGCATGGGCTGGGTCTCCACGATCCTTCAGCGGATGCTGCTGCGACTCTGGCAGGACCCGGCGGTGACCGACCTGGTGGCGGGGGCCGCCCGGACGTACGGCAGGCGCCGCCGTGAGTTGACGGCGGCGCTGCGGGCACAGGGGGTGGAGTCGTTCGGCGACACCGGCATCAACGTGTGGGTCCCGGTGCCGGACGAGACCCGCGCCGTCACCGTGCTGCGGGACCGGGGCTGGGCGGTGGCGCCGGGAGCTATCTTCCGGATCGGTTCCGCGCCGGGGATCCGCGTCACGATCAGCACGCTCGCGCACGAGGAGACGGCTGACCTGGCCCGGGCGATCGCGGCGGCGGTCCAGCCGGCCGGCACCGGCCATCCGATGCGATGACCGGGGTACGCCGTACGGGGCGGCCCGCCCGCGTTCTGTCGGAGGCGGCGGGTAGAACGGTGCCATGCAATGGACGGGAGCGCCGGTCGGCGCGCAGCAGTGGGTGCCGCCGCACCCTCGGGGCATCGATGAGCTGAAGTCGTCGGCGGCCGATTGTCACGGCTGTGAGCTGCATCAGGACGCGACCCAGACGGTCTTCGGCCGGGGCGCGCCGCACGCCCGGATCGTCTTCGTGGGCGAGCAGCCCGGTGATGTCGAGGACCAGCGGGGCCTGCCCTTCGTGGGTCCGGCCGGGCGGCTGCTCCGCGAGGCGGTGGACGACGCCGGGATCGATCCCGCTGAGTTGTACATCACCAATGCCGTCAAACACTTCCGGTTCGAGGCGCGGGGGAGCCGGCGGATCCACCAGACGCCCGGGCCGGCCCACATCACCGCCTGCCGGCCCTGGTTGGTGGCCGAGTTCTCGCTGCTCAAGCCGGAGCTGGTGGTGATCCTCGGCGCGACCGCGGGCAAGGCCCTGCTCGGTCCGTCGTTCCGGGTGACCCGGGCGCGCGGGCAGTTGATGCCGTGGCCGGCCTCCGCGCAGCACCCGGAGGACTTCCCGGTGGCCGACATCCAGGCGCTGGCCACCATCCACCCGTCCGCGGTGCTGCGGGCGGACGACCGCGAGGCGGCGTACGGCGGCCTGGTCGACGATCTCCGGATCGCGGCGCGGGCGGTCGCCTGACTCCGATTCGCGAGGCGTGATCGTCCGGTGGTGCGTGGGTACCCTTTTCCGGTGCGTCTGACAGATTTCTGGGAACGACTGGAGCAGAGCTTCGGGCCGGCCTACGCCCGCAGCATCGCCGCCGATCACGCCTTTACGGAACTCGGCGGCCGGACGATAGACGAGGCCATCACTAAGGGTGTTGAAACGGCTACGATCTGGCGCGCGGTGGTTGCGGCATACCCCGATCGGGTGCCCTCGCAACTACGCTGAGCTGCTTTCGAACATCCGTTCTGGCGTGTCGGTCGATCGTCGTACAGGTGTTCGGCTATTGTCCACAGCGGCTCGGTCATCCACAGCACACGACGGGGCGGAGGATTTTTGTCGTACCCCTCGCCTACCGTGGCGACCGTGGTGAACAAAAGCTCGTCGACGAAGAACGCGAAGTCGAATACAGGGGTGGCGGGAATGGCGGCAGGAACACCTGATCGGGAGAAAGCGCTCGAGCTAGCGCTGGCACAGATCGACAAGCAGTTCGGCAAGGGCTCGGTGATGAGGCTCGGGGAGCGGCCGGTCCAGCAGATGGCCGTCATCCCCACCAGCTCCATCGCCCTCGATGTGGCGCTCGGCGTCGGCGGTCTGCCGCGCGGTCGTGTCATCGAGGTCTACGGTCCCGAGTCGAGCGGTAAGACGACGGTGGCCCTGCACGCCGTGGCCAACGCGCAGAAGGCCGGCGGCCTGGCGGCGTTCATCGACGCCGAGCACGCCCTCGACCCGGAGTACGCACGCGCCCTCGGTGTCGACACCGACGCCCTGCTGGTCTCCCAGCCGGACACCGGTGAGCAGGCGCTCGAGATCGCGGACATGCTGATCCGCTCCGGAGCTCTCGACATCATCGTCATCGACTCGGTGGCCGCCCTCGTGCCGCGTGCCGAGATCGAGGGTGAGATGGGCGACAGCCACGTCGGTCTCCAGGCCCGCCTGATGAGCCAGGCGCTGCGGAAGATCACCGGTATCCTCAACAACTCCGGGACCACCGCGATCTTCATCAACCAGCTCCGCGAGAAGATCGGCGTGATGTTCGGCTCGCCCGAGACCACGACCGGTGGTCGCGCGCTGAAGTTCTACGCGTCGGTCCGTCTCGACGTCCGGCGCATCGAGGCCCTGAAGGACGGCACCGACGTCGTCGGCAACCGGACCCGCGTCAAGGTCGTCAAGAACAAGGTGGCCGCGCCGTTCAAGCAGGCCGAGTTCGACATCATGTACGGCAAGGGCATCTCCCGTGAGGGTTCGCTCATCGACGTCGGTGTGGAGCAGAGCATCATCCGCAAGTCCGGTGCCTGGTACACGTATGACGGCGACCAGCTCGGCCAGGGCAAGGAGAAGGCCCGGGAATTCCTCAAGGAGAACCCGGACGTCGCCGCCGAGATCGAGAAGAAGATCCTGGAGAAGCTCGGTGTCGGCCAGGCCGGCGCCGGCGATGCGGCCGGTGGTCCCGAGCTGCCGCCGGTCGACTTCTGATCCGGTAACCCGCGATGGCCGGACGACGTGGTGCACGGTCGGGGCGAGGATGGGATGCCATTCCGCCCCGGCCCAGCATCGATCCAGAGGGTGACGACACCGGTGAGCCTCGGCGCGCCTCCGCGCGCCGGGGTCGCCGCGATCTTCCAGGCTCGGGCCCGTCCGCGGAGCCCGGCCAGGAAAGCTCTGGCGGGCGGGTGCGCGCGAGTCTGCCCTGGTCCAACGCTTCAGGCCGATCCGCTGCGGGTCTGTCCGGAGCCGAGGTCTCCGGCGGATCCGGTGTGGGCTTGCCCTGGGGCGATGCTTCCGATGGGGCTGGTGCCGGCCCACCCGGGGCTGAGCGTTCCGGCCGAGCCGGTGCCGGCCTGCCGTGGAGCGACTCTCCCGGCGGCTCCGGTGCCGGCCTGCCGTGGAGTGACTCTCCCGGCGGATCCGGTGTGGGGCCGTCCCGGAAGGAGGCTTCCGGCGGGGGTGCTCGTGGTGGAGGTGCTCGTGGTGGGGGCGCGGGCCGGAATGAGCCGCCACGGAGCGAGTCCGAGATCGCGCGGGAGATCTGTCTGCGGCAACTCGCGGTTCGGCCGCGGACCCGCGCCGAGCTGACCAAGGTCCTGATCCGCAAGGAGATCTCGGAAGAGGTGATCGCCGAGGTTCTCGACCGGTACGACGAGGTCGGCATCATCGACGACGCGGCCTTCGCCCGTGCCTGGGTGTCCAGCCGGCATCACGGCAAAGGGCTGGCCCGGCGGGCGCTCGCCAACGAGTTGCGGCAGCGTGGTGTCGACGCCGAGGTGGCCGACGAGGCTCTGGAGACGGTTGACGAAGAGGCCGAGGCGGCTGCGGCACGGGCGCTTGTCGACCGCAAGCTGCGCACCGCGCGAGGCGAACCGGACGCGATCTTCCGCCGGTTGGTGGCGATGCTCGCGCGTAAGGGCTATCCGGCCGGCATCGCGATCCGGGCCGTGAAAGACGCGCTGGCCGCCCGGGACGCGGAGGCGGCCGAGTTCGCCGACGCGCTCGACGCCGACGCCCTGGCGGACGAGTCCACCGGCCTCTGAGCCGCGGGACCGAGGCCGGTTGGCGGCGCGGGATCAACCCGGAGACGCGGGTCCCCGAGGTCCAGGACTGCCCGGGAGATCCGGACTGCCCGGGAGATCCGGACTGCCCGGGAGATCCGGACTGCCCGGGAGATCCGGACTGCCCGGGAGATCCGGACTGCCCGGGAGATCCGGACCGCCGGGAGTTGCGGGACTGCCTGAAGAGGTGGGTCTCACGGCCGTGGAGACGGTGGCGGTGGGTGTTGTGGGCTTGATTACCCCGTACCGCGGCAGGGGTTGGCGTTGCGGTCGGGTCTTGGGGGCGTCGCCGATATAGTTCCGATGTGAGGAATGCTCCTCTGGTACCTATTCGGCGGGATATCACTCGGCGGTTTTGTGGGCGGGATGACTGATACGCTCCGTCACCACCTTCATCTGTCACGCTCCGTGTCGCCGACGTTGGTGCGGCGGAGATGGCGATGATGGTCGCGGCGAGATCAACGTGGCGTGATCACACGGTACGTCGGGAATGTCCCGTGGGATCGTGAGCTGGGCGTAAGCAAGTCTGTGCCGTACGTCCCATCCGCTGCCGAATCATGAGTCCTTGACCGAACCGGTGCTTGCGACCTAACCTCGCGTTACACAAGGTTTGTTCGACCATCGCATGCAACAGGCACAACATAGATCGCATTACATTACGGCATCACTTGAGCGGTCAGCCGCTCGGGCGATGCCTCTGTCAGCCGCTGACCGCGCGGCTGACGGCGCGACATACCGGCGGTCAACCCCACAACTCCACACACTCCTGATCGAGCGGCTGACGGCCGGCTCACCGGTGGGCGATTCGTGCCGGACCGGGGGAATCACCGGGCGTCTCGGGCGGCGACATCCGCCCGAGGCATCGCTGTATCCCACGGACGGTAACGAACCATCCCGTTCGGTGAGACGACTGCCAAGGCGTGGCTACGCAGGGAGACATCGCACGGGCGATCACTCGGTGATCTTCGGGCGGTGTCGACCGGGTGGTGGCCTCGGCGGGCGGAGCCGGGGCGAACGTCGAGACAACGGCGTTCGACCAGGCACCACAAGTCGGGCATCCGGTGGCGACGAGGCGTCCGGCCGGTTCACACCGGATCGAGCCTCAGCCCGTCGGCCGAAGGCGAACGCGACAAGCGTGAGCCGATGGCTGATAAGCGACCCGCCGGAAGCCGGAAGCCGGAAGCCGGAAGCCGGAAGCCGGAAGCCGGAAGCCAGCAGCCGGAAGCCAGCAGCCGGAAGCCAGCAGCCGGAAGCCAGCAGCCGGAAGCCAGCAGCCGGAAGCCAGCAGCCAGCCGAAAGCCGGATGGAAGCAGGATGCCGAAAGGCAGCCGGAAGCCAGGGCTGCGGCCAAAGGCAGCCGGTTCACCGGACGCCGGACGACCGGCAGGTGATCCACCGGATGCCGGCCGAAAGCTGACGGGTGCCGCCGACCGGTAACGGTCAGGCGATCCACCAACCGGCGGGTGATCCACCAACCGGCGGGTGATCCACCAACCGGCGGGTGATCCACCAACCGGCGGGTGATCCGCGGGCTGGCGGGTGATCTGCAAGCTGGCAACCGGTGGGTGGCCCAGCGGGCGGACCGCTCGAACGTCCCGGACGTGCCGAAGTCAGGCCGGGCGACGCCGGATGGTGTCGGCCGACCAGCCTGGCCCGGAGCGACCGGACAGCTGTGACCGGGACGGTCGCGGCCGGACGGCGCACGTCTGCGGCGGCGCCTGGGACAGCCATGGCCGGAGATCGGCCCGGATCGGGCGGGAACCGCACCGGCTGTGCGATCGCGGTGATCGCGAGCCGGGCGGGCGAGGCCGTTCGGACGGAGACTGGAGGCTCGGGGTGGCCGAAGGCGGGTCGCGTACGTAAGGGCCCGTTGCCGCCCGCGGTCAGCTGCCTTGGTCGGGCATCCCGTAGAGATGCTCGCGCGCGTGTGCACCGCGCCGGCGGCGAAGGGAGACGCGGCGACATGGATCCCGTGGACTGGGTGCTCGTGGTTGCGATCATCGTGCTTGCCGCACTGGTGATAGCCGGGCTGTTCCTCGGTACCCGGGCGCTGCGCCAGCTCCGCTCCGACCGCCAGGTGGCCCAGGAGCGTCAGGACCAGGCGGTCGGCGACGCCCAGGCGAAGGTCGAGGACGCGAACGCCAAGGCCGCTTCGGTACGGGCGGAGACCGCCGCCGCGAAGGCCGAGGCCAGTGCCGCACGGGCGGAGGCGCGCCGGGTGCTGGAGACGGCGCACGGTGAGGCCGACACGATTCTGGAGCACGCCCACCGGCAGGCCGAGACGGACGCCGAGCAGTTGCGGGCGGCCGCCCGCCGGTCCGGTGAGCGGGAGATCGCCCTGCTGAACGCCACCGTGAAGGAACAGTCGGCGGAGGTGGAGCGCCGGGCGGCGCGGATCGACGAGCGGGAGCGCCTGCACGGCGAGGAGGTGGAGCGCCTGGTGGAGCGGGAGCGCCGCCTGGCCGCCCTGGAGTCGGATCTGTCGAAGCGGGAGTCGGCCCTGTCGCGTCGTGAGGCGGAGCTGGCGAAGGCGGAGGAGGCCAAGCGCCGGGAGCTGGAGCGGATCGCCGGGTTGACGGTGGAGACCGCGAAGGGCGAGCTGATCGAGGCGATCGAGGGCCAGGCGAAGCGGGAGGCGGCGATCCTGGTCCGGGACATCGAGACCGAGGCGAAGAGCACCGCGGACACCCGGGCCCGGCACATCGTGGTGGACGCGATTCAGCGGATCGCGAGTGAGCAGACCGCGGAGAGCGTGGTCAGTGTGCTGCATCTGCCGAGTGACGAGATGAAGGGCCGGATCATCGGCCGTGAGGGCCGCAACATCCGGGCGTTCGAGTCGACCACCGGGGTGAACCTGATCATCGACGACACTCCGGAGGCGGTGCTGCTGTCCTGCTTCGATCCGGTGCGCCGGGAGGTGGGCCGGCTGACGCTGGAGAAGCTGGTGCTGGACGGGCGGATTCACCCGCACCGGATCGAGGAGGTTTTCGAGAGCGCCAAGAACGAGGTGGACCGGCTCTGTGACCGGGCCGCCGAGGAGGCGCTCGTCGATGTGGGGATCACCAGCATCCACCCGGAGATGGTGAAGTTGCTGGGCCGCCTGCGGTACCGGACGAGTTACGGCCAGAACGTGCTGAAGCACCTGGTGGAGACCGCGCACATCGCCGGGATCATGGCGGCTGAGCTGCGGCTGGACGTGCCGACGATGAAGCGGGCGGCGTTCCTGCACGACATCGGCAAGGCGCTTACCCACGAGGTGGAGGGCTCGCACGCGCTGATCGGCGCTGATCTGGCCCGCAAGTACGGCGAGCACGAGGACATCGTGCACGCGATCGAGGCGCACCACAACGAGGTGCCGCCGCAGACCATCGAGGCGGTGCTGACGCAGGCGTCGGACGCGTGCTCCGGGGGCCGGCCGGGTGCCCGGCGGGAGAGCCTGGAGGCGTACGTCAAGCGGCTGGAGCGGATCGAGGAGATCGCCGGCGGCAAGCTGGGCGTGGAGAAGGTCTTCGCCATGCAGGCGGGCCGGGAGATCCGGGTGATGGTGCGGCCGGACGACATCGACGACATCGGCGCCGCGGTGCTGGCCCGGGATGTGGCCAAGCAGATCGAGGAGGAGCTGACCTATCCGGGCCAGATCCGGGTCACCGTGGTCCGTGAGTCCAGGGTGACGGAGCTGGCCCGGTAGCGGGTCAGACGGCCGCGCCGGTTTCGACGGTGGCGGGAGCAACCGGCAGGTCGGCGGTCTTGCGGCCGCGGGCGAGACGGTGCTGGACGTACTGGGCGAGTTTCGACAGCGAGTAGTTGACCAGGATGAACAGCACCGCGATCACCACGTACACCTGGATCGGGTTGCTCAGCACGCCGATGATCTGCTTGCCGATGTTCAGCGTCTCCTCGTAGGAGATGATGAAGCCGAGCGAGGTGTCCTTGAGGACCACCACGAGCTGGCTGATCAGCGCCGGCAGCATGATCCGGAACGCCTGCGGCAGCAGGATCAGGCTGGTCGTCTGGAACGGTGAGAGCCCGATCGCGACGGCCGCCTCGCGCTGGCCGGGCGGCAGGCCCTCCATGCCGGAGCGCAGGATCTCGGCGATCACCACGCCGTTGTAGATGGTCAGGCCGATCACCAGATACCACAGGGTGTCCATGGTGATGCCGAACTCGGGGAAGCCGCGGGCCACGAAGAAGATCGTGATGACCACCGGGAGGCCCCGGAAGACCTCGACGCAGACCCGGGTGAGCCCGGCCAGGCCGACGCTGAGCCCGCGCAGCAGGTACGACAGGGGCAGCGCGGAGCCGGTGAACCTGCGGGTGGCCAGGCTCTTGAGCTGGATCCGCAGGATGGCCACCAGGGTGCCGATGATCAGCGACGCGATGATCGCCAGTACGGCGGCGATCAGGGTGTTCTGCACGCCGACCCAGATCCGGGCCCAGACCAGGCTGAAGTTCTCGTTCGAGGGGTCGATCAGCGGACCCCACAGTTCCATGTCCAGCTGCCCCTTCTCGTCGAGGGGCTGGTAGACCAGGAAATACCCGCCGGCCAGCACGAGCAGGGTGGCCAGCACGCTGATGATCAGGGTGAGCCGCCGCTGCCGGGGGCCGGGGATGTCGTAGAGGACGGTCTGCTGGCTCATCGGGCCGCCACCGCCTGCCGCCGCTCGATCCGGTCCAGGAGGGCCCCGAGGGGGACGGTCATGATCAGGTATCCGATCGAGATGCCGATGGCGACGGGGACGAAGGGGTAGCCCTCGGCTCCGGTGAGCTGGTCCGCGCTGGCGGAGAGGTCGCCCACGACGCCGAAGAAGCCGATCAGCGCCGAGTTCTTGATCATCGCGATGATGACCGAGCCGAGCGGCACGATCGAGGCCTTCCAGGACTGCGGCAGCACCACATACCGCAGGTTCTGGCCGAAGGTGAGGCCCAGCGAGCGGGCCGCCTCGGCCTGGCCGGGCGAGACCGCGTTGACGCCGGAGCGCAGCGCCTCACAGACGAACGCGGCGGTGTAGAGCACCAGCGCGATCAGGGCGAAGCGGAAGTACGGCAGGTCGGTGCCGAGCCGGGTGAAGATCTGGTCGATCACCGGGATGCGCAGGAAGTCGGCGTTGGAGCCGAGCACCGGCAGCCCGAAGGCGGCGAAGAACATCACCACGGTCAGTGGCATGTTCCGGAAGATCGTGACGTACGCGGTGCCGATGCCCCGCAGCGGGGGCACCGGCGAGATGCGGAGGACCGCCACGACGGCGCCCAGGACGAGGGCGCCGATCGCAGCGAGCACGCAGATCTGGAAGGTGAGCCAGAAACCGCCCGCGAAGACGTCGAACTTGTCAACTAACACACTCACGGGCGGAAACTCCCCGGATCAGCTGGTGAGGATCAGTAACGGTTGACGGCGGGAGCGGTGCCGAGCTCGGCGCCGAACTTGCCGGCGGTGTCGTCCCAGGCCTTCTTCCAGCTGCCGTCGGCGTACGCCTTCTCCAGCGTGTCGTTGATGAAGTTGCGGAAGTCGGTGTCGTCCTTCTTCACGCCGATGCCGTACGGCTCCTTGGTGAAGTTCTCACCGGCCAGCTTGTACTTGCCCTCGTTCTTGGCGATGTAGCCGAGGAGGATGACGTTGTCGGTGGTCACCGCGTTGACCTGGCCACCGTCGAGAGCGGCGACGCACTTGTCGTAGGTGTCGAAGAGCACCAGCTGGCTGGCGACGTCCTTGACCGAGGTCTTGATCGTCTCGGCCGGGGTGGAGCCGGTGACCGAGCAGACCTTCTTGTCGCCGGCCTTGAAGGAGTCCGGGCCGGTGATCGAGGTGTCGTCCGCCTTGACCAGGATGTTCTGGCCGGCCTCGTAGTACGGCCCGGCGAACGCGATGCGCTCCTTGCGGAGGTCGTTGATCGTGTAGGTGGCGACCACGAAGTCGACCGTCCCGTTCACGATGACGTCCTCGCGGACCTTCGACGGGGTCTCGACATACTCGATCTTGTCGTCGGAGATGCCGAGCTCCTTGACGATGATCTTCGCGACCTCGACGTCGAAGCCCTCGGGCTTGCCGGACAGGCCCTTGAGGCCGAAGCCGGGCTGGTCGAACTTGGTGCCGACCTTGATCGCGCCGGCCTTGTTCAGCCGGTCCATGGTGCTGCCGGCGGTGAAGCTCTTGGTCTCGCCGCCGGTGGAACCGGTGTCACCCGACTCGCTGTCGCCACCACAGGCGGTCATACCGAAGGTCAGAGCCGCGGCGGTCGCCAGGGCGGCTACACGAGTGAAACGCATACATATCTCCTTCTTCGATCGGGTCCGCCGTCGTGTGGCGGACCCGAGGGCGCTCAGTGCGTGAGGATTTTGGAGAGGAAGTCCCGCGCCCGCTCACTGCGCGGGTTGGCGAAGAACTCCTCCGGAGCGGCCTGCTCGACCAGTTGACCGTCGGCCATGAAGACGACCCGGTCGGCGGCGTGGCGGGCGAAACCCATCTCATGGGTGACGACCACCATGGTCATGCCCTCGCGGGCCAGCGACGTCATCACGTCCAGCACCTCGCCGACCATCTCCGGGTCGAGCGCGCTGGTCGGCTCGTCGAACAGCAGCGCCTTGGGCTGCATGGCCAGCGCCCGCGCGATGGCGACACGCTGCTGCTGCCCGCCGGAGAGCTGAGCCGGGTACTTGTCCGCCTGGTTGGCGATGCCGACCCGCTCCAGCAGGGACATGGCCCGCTCGCGGACCACCGCCTGCTTCTCCTTGCGGACCTTCATCGGGCCGAGCATGACGTTCTCAAGGATCGTCTTGTGCGCGAAGAGGTTGAAGGACTGGAACACCATCCCCACCTCGCTGCGCAGCTTGGCCAGTGCGCGGCCCTCGGCCGGCAGTGGCTGCCCGTCGAAGACGATGGTGCCGGAGTTGATCGGCTCCAGCCGGTTGATGGCGCGGCACAGCGTGGACTTGCCGGACCCGGAGGGCCCGATCACCACCACCACCTCGCCACGCGCCACAGAGAGGTCAACGTCCTGCAGCACGTGCAAGGGCCCGAACCACTTGTTGACGTTCTCCAGAACGATGAGAGCCTCGCCTGTCACCCCTGGTCCATCCACTCGTTGTCGGTTCACTCGAATGGACACACCCTATGGGCAGCTCCGTATCGGAACGTGTCGAGAATGGTCACGGAGCGGTAACTCCGTTCCTGCGCCGAGGAAGGGATCTGGACCATGGACCTCATGGCGGACGGCCCGTGGAACTGGTGCATCGCCGGCTGGATCGAGCCCGCACGCGTGACAGGAGCGCTGGCCGGCGCGCTGGAGCGCCCGGTGCACGGCATGGTGCCCGGCGCGGATCTGCTGTGCGACGTCTACCACGTCGGCGGTGACTTCCCGACGACGCTCGACGTCTACCTGACCCCTGCCGGGGTGGCCGAGGAGACCGTCGCCAGCGCCGTCGCGGTCCGGTTGCGGTCGGCGGTGCTCCTGCCCGACGACACCCTCAACCCTTCCCGGTACGTGCTGGCGGAGCCGGACGGCACCCTGCGCGCGGTGCACGTCGAGGAGCGCGAGACCGACGACGGCACCGAGCGGTGGGGCCTGCGGCCGTGCACCGGCGCCGACCCGGCCTGTGCCTCGGCGGCCGGGTGTGACCGATCGCGGTTCAAACCCGGCCCGACGCCGGAGCGGCCCGCCGCCGCGTAACGGGTAGCCTCGTTAGTTGCCATGACTACCGAGATGACCGGCGCCCCGCGCACTTACGACGTGCGCACCTACGGCTGCCAGATGAACGTGCACGACAGCGAGCGGATCTCCGGCCTGATGGAGGACGCGGGCTACGTGCGCGCCGCCGTGGCCGACGCGGCCGACGTGGTCGTCTTCAATACCTGCGCGGTCCGGGAGAACGCCGACAACCGCCTCTACGGCAACCTCGGCCACCTGCGCCCGACCAAGCTGAAGAACCCCGGGATGCAGATCGCGGTCGGCGGCTGCCTGGCTCAGAAGGACAAGGGCGACATCGTCAAGAAGGCCCCCTGGGTCGACGTCGTCTTCGGCACCCACAACATCGGCTCCCTGCCGGCGATGCTGGAGCGCGCCCGGCACAACGAGGAGGCGCAGGTCGAGATCCTCGAGTCGCTCGAGGTCTTCCCGTCCACGCTGCCGACCAAGCGCGAGTCGACCTACGCCGGCTGGGTCTCCATCTCGGTGGGCTGCAACAACACCTGCACCTTCTGCATCGTGCCGAGCCTGCGCGGCAAGGAGAAGGACCGCCGGCCCGGCGACGTGCTGGCCGAGGTGCGCGCGCTGGTCGCCGAGGGTGTCTCCGAGGTGACCCTGCTGGGGCAGAACGTGAACTCGTACGGCGTGGAGTTCGGTGACCGGCTCGCGTTCGGCAAGCTGCTGCGCGCCTGCGGCGAGGTGGAGGGCCTGGAGCGGGTCCGGTTCACCAGCCCGCACCCGAAGGACTTCACCGACGACGTGATCGCCGCGATGGCCGAGACCCCGAACGTGTGCCACTCGCTGCACATGCCGTTGCAGTCCGGCTCGGACCGGGTGCTCAAGGCGATGCGCCGCAGCTACCGCCAGGAGAAGTTCCTGGGCATCATCGAGAAGGTCCGGGCCGCCATGCCGGACGCCGCGATCACCACCGACATCATCGTCGGCTTCCCCGGGGAGACCGAGGAGGACTTCGAGCAGACCCTGGAGACGGTCCGTAAGGCCCGGTTCTCCAGCGCCTTCACCTTCCAGTATTCGATCCGCCCCGGCACCCCCGCCGCGACGATGCCGGACCAGATCCCGAAGAAGGTGGTGCAGGCCCGCTACGAGCGGCTGATCGCCACCCTGGAGGAGATCACCTGGGCCGAGAACAAGAAGCTGGTCGGGGAGAAGGTGGAGGTCCTGGTCGCGGTCGGCGAGGGCCGCAAGGACGAGCGGACCGGCCGGATGAGCGGGCGGGCCCGGGACGGCCGGCTGGTGCACTTCGCCACCGGCGACACCACGCCGCGGCCCGGCGACGTCGTCGAGACCGTCATCACGTACGCGGCGCCCCACCACCTGAACGCGGACGGCGACCCGATCGGCCATCGCCGGACCAGGGCCGGTGACGCGTGGGAGGCCGGGCGGACCCCGAAGTTGAAGGGGGTGTCCCTGGGCCTGCCGACGATCGGCGTCCCGGCGCCGCTCCCGCCCGCGACCGAGGGCTGCGCGCTCTAGACGGTCCCCGTTCGTGTGCCGGCTTGCGGCTCGCATCGAGCCGCAAGCCGGTGCACGAACTGACCGGGATTCCGCAGATCCCTGACATCCGGTGTTGCGTTGAGCTACGGCTGACGCACACTGGGTGAGCCGGGGGGTGGCCTCCGGCCGGCGATCGGAGGCGTGTGTGACGAGGATCGGGGTCACCGGCCACATCCACCTGGAGCCGCTCGCGCACCGGCTGATCCGCGACGAGCTGGTCCGGGTGCTCTCCGCCCATCCACGCGTGCACGGGGTGACCTGCCTGGCCGAGGGCGCCGATCAGCTCTTCGCGCGGGCGGTGCGGGAGTGCGGCGGGACCTTTGAGGTGATCCTGCCGGTGCCGCTGTCGGCCGGGCCGGCCGAGATGCCGCCGGCCGGTCTGCTGGGCCAGGCCCGGCGGGTGTCCCGGATCGCGGTGGGCGGTCCGGTCGAGGCCGCGTACGAGGCGGCCAGCCGTGCCGTGGTCGACCGCACCGACATCCTGATCGCGGTCTGGGACGGCGAGGTGTGCGGCGCCCGGGGCGGGACCGCGGAGACCGTCGCCTGGGCCCTACGGCGAGGCCGTGAGGTGCTGCGGGTCTGGCCGGACGGCGCCCGGCGCCTCACCGTCGCGGTGGCCTGACCCCATCAGGAAGCCAGCCGCGGAGGAAAGCCGCCGAGGAGCCGGGCACAGCCGGAGAGGGACGGCCGGCGGTGAGCCGGCCGTCCCGTTCCGGAACCCTCAGTTCGCCTGCTCGGCGAGGGCCAGGAACTGCTTCTTCGAGGCGAGCGCCTGCTCGGCCTCCTTGATCCGGCGGTTGTCGCCGGCCGCCTTGGCCCGCTCCAGCCGCTGCTCGGCCTCGGCCACCTGGTCGCGCATCTGGCGCAGCAGCGGGTTGTCCTGCGGGGCGGTCTTGCGCCACGCCGAGTCCATCGCCACCCGGATCCGCTCCTCGGCGGCCCGCCAGCGACGGTCCAGCCCGGCGGAGGCCTCGCGGGGCACCCGGCCCGCCTCGTGCCACGCGGCCTGGGCGTCGCGCAGCTTGTTCTGCGCGGCCCGGGAGTCCGCGTCGACGTCGACGGCCTCCAGCTCGGCCAGGATGGCCTGCTTCTTCTCCAGGTTCCCCTGGTACTCCGCGTCACGGGCGGAGAAGACCTCGCTGCGCCGGGTGAAGAAGGCGTCCTGCGCGGCCCGGAACCTCTCCCAGAGGCGCTGCTCGGCCTCCTTGGCGGCCCGCGGCGCGGCCTTCCACTCGGTCATCAGGTCCTTGAGCCGGTTGGCCGTGCTCGACCACTCGGTCGAGGACGACAGGCTCTCCGCCTCCTTGACCAGGTCCTCCTTGGCGGTCTGCGCCTGCTTGCGCTGACCGTCGAGGGTGGCGAAGTGGGCGCCCCGGCGACGGGTGAAGCCGTCCCGGGCGGCGGCGAACCGCTTCCACAGCTCACCGTCGGTCTTCTTGTCGACGCCGCGGATGCTCTTCCACTCGTCGAGGATCTCCTTGAGCCGGTCGCCCGCCGACTTCCACCCGGTGGCGTCGGCGGCGATCGTCTCCGCCTCCTCGACCAGAGCGGTCTTGCGGGCCAGAGCCTCGGTGCGGGCCACCTCGCGGGCCGCCCGAGCCTCCCCGGCCTTCTCCTCGGCGAGGCCGGCGAGCCGCTCCAGGCGGGTCACGAGACCGTCGATGTCGCCCACCACATGGGCCTCGTCCAGCTGAGTCCGCAGGCGCTTGACGCTCGTCAGCGAGTGCGACGCGTCGGCCGCGCCGGACTTGAGGCGAGCCTCGACGAGGTCGACCTCGGTCACCAGGTCGGCGAAGCGCCGGGCGAAGTGGGCCAGCCCCTCCTCCGGGGTGCCCGCCTGCCAGGAGCCGACCACCCGGTCGCCCTCAGCGGTCTTCACGTACACGGTGCCGTCGGCATCCACGCGCCCGAAGGCCGTCCAGTCGTTCATGAGCTCATCCTCGTTCTCCCGGCCCCGACAAGTCCAACCGGACCCGCGGCCACCGCCACAGCGCAGTCTGAATGCCGACTTCTCACCGGCATTGTTTCTCGCGCATTGTCACAGGTCCAACCCGGTCGGGGGAAAGCTCCCGCTGACGACCGTGACACAACGGTGTCCTACGGTTGCTTCGTGCGGTTCCGGACAGGTCAACGAGTGGTCACCGTCGTCGGCCCGACAGCCGCCGGCAAGTCGGCCCTGAGCATCGCACTCGCCCACGAGCTGGGCGGCGAGGTGGTCAACGCCGACTCCATGCAGCTCTACCGGGGCATGGACATCGGCACCGCGAAACTGACCGTGGCCGAGCGCGACGGTGTTCCGCACCATCTGCTCGACATCTGGGACGTGACCGAGCCCGCGGCGGTCGCCGAGTACCAGCGGCTGGCCCGCGCCGCCATCGACGACATCCTGGCCCGCGGCCGCGTACCGCTGCTGGTGGGTGGGTCCGGTCTCTATGTCCGCGCGGTGCTGGAGGATTTCGAGTTCCCCGGCACCGACCCGGCGATCCGGGCCCGGCTGGAGGCGGAACTGGCCGAGACCGGGCCCGGGGTGCTGCACGCCCGGCTGGCCGAGCGCGATCCGCTCGCCGCCGCGAAGATCCTGCCGGGCAACGGCCGCCGGATCGTGCGCGCGCTGGAGGTGATCGAGCTGACCGGCCGGCCGTTCACGGCGTCGCTGCCGGACCCCCGGCCGGTGTACGAGTCGGTGCAGATCGGCGTCGACCGGGAGACCGCCGCGCTGGACGAGCGGATCGCGCTGCGGGTCGACCTGATGTGGGCGGCCGGGCTGATCGGCGAGGTGCGCGGGCTGGCCGGGATCCGGGACGGCCGGACCGCCGCCCGGGCGCTCGGCTACCAGCAGGCACTGGCCCAGATCGACGGCGAGCTGACCGAGGAGCAGGCGAAGGCGGACACCGTGCAGGGCACCCGGCGGTTCGTCCGGCGGCAGCGGTCCTGGTTCCGCCGCGACCCGGCGGTGCACTGGCTGGACGGGGCGGACCCGAAGCTGTTGGCGGCCGCTCTGGACCTTGCGGGATGATGGGCGGCGTGCGTTTCACCAAAGGACACGGAACCGGCAACGACTTCGTCATCCTCCCGGACCCCGACGGCGAGCTGACGCTGACGCCCGCGCTGGTCGCGGCACTCTGCGACAGGCGGCGGGGGATCGGCGGGGACGGCGTGATCCGGGTGGTGCGCAGCGCCAAGCACCCGGAGGCCGCCGGGCACGCCGGCGAGGCCGAGTGGTTCATGGACTACCACAACAGTGACGGCTCGATCGCCGAGATGTGCGGCAACGGGCTGCGGGTCTTCGTCCGCTACCTGCTCGCCCACGGTCTGGCCACGCCCGGCCCGGCGGGCCTGCCGGTGGCGACGCGGGCGGGGGTCCTGGTCGCCGAGATCGGTGACGGCACGATCCGGGCCCGGATGACCACCCCGCGGGTGTACGCGGGAAGCACCGCCACCCTCGGCCACCTGACCCTGCCCGGTGTCGCCGTCGACTGCGGCAACCCGCACCTGGTCTGCGGCCTGCACGACGGGGTGGCGCTGACCTCGCTCGACCTGACCACCGCCCCACGGCACGACGCCGGGGTCTTCCCGCACGGGGTGAACGTGGAGTTCGTCGAGCCGGCCGAGCCCTTGGACGGCCTGGACGGGCACGTCCGGATGCGGGTGCACGAGCGCGGCTCCGGCGAGACCCAGTCGTGCGGCACCGGCGCGCTGGCGGTCGGCGCGGTGGCCCTGCGCGACGCCGGCCTGGACACCGGCTCGATCGCGGTGGACGTGCTCGGCGGCCGTCTGGTGGTCACCCACGACGAGGCCGGCGGGTGGTGGCTGGAGGGCCCGGCGGTGCTGGTCGCCGACGGCGAGATCGACGTGGAGGCGGTGCTCTGATGGTGCACGTCGTCGCGCACCGGGGTTACCCCACGGTCGCCCCGGAGAACACCCTGCCCGCCTTCACCGCCGCGATCGAGGCCGGCGCCACGATCGTCGAGTTCGACGTCCGCTGCACCCGCGACGGCGTGCCGGTGGTGATCCACGACAAGACCGTGGACCGCACCACCGACGGCACCGGCCAGGTCTGGGATCTGACCGCCGGCCAGATCGCCGGGCTGGACACCGGCCCCCGGTTCGGCGCCGGGTTCACCGGGGTGCGGGTGCCGACCCTGGCCGAGACGCTGGACCTGCTCGCCCCGGCACCGGTCGAGTTGCTTGTCGAGATCAAGCCGCCGGCCACCCGGGACGAGGTGAAGTCGATCCTGGCCGCGCTGACCGAGCGGGACCTGCTGGACCGGTCGGTGGTGCAGAGCTTCGACGCCGACGTGGTGCGCAAGGTGCGGGACACCGCCCCGGACGTACGGCGTGGGCTGCTGCTGTTCCGGTTCGACGCGGACACCGTCGAGCTGTGCCGGGAGCTGGGTGTCGCCTACTGCAATCCGTCGGTGGCCGACGTGCTGAACGGGCCGGAGACGATGGCCGCGCTGGCCGCGGCCGGGATCGGCGTGATGCCGTGGACGCCCAACGACGTCACGCAGTGGCGTCCACTGGTCGACGCGGGCGTCGCCGGGCTGATCACCGATCTGGTCGGTGAGCTGGCCGGATGGTCCGTCGAATGAGGGGTACGAACAGGGCCTGCCCCGCTCGTACCCCCGCAATCGGCTTCTAGAAGGTCGTCTCCGGAGCCTCGTCGAGCGTGGTCTCCGGAACCGCCGCCGGGTTGGCCGGGGCCGGAGCGCCCTTGACCACGGCGCGGATCGCCGCGGCCACCGCCGGGGTGACCCGCTGGTCGAACACGCTCGGGATGATCACCGTGGGGTTGAGCTTGTCCTCACCCACCACGTCGGCGATCGCCCGGGCCGCCGCGAGGGCCATCTCCTCGGTGAACTCCTCGGCGGCGGCGTCCAGCATGCCGCGGAAGACGCCGGGGAAGGCCAGCACGTTGTTGATCTGGTTGGGCTGGTCGGAGCGCCCGGTGGCGACGATCGCGGCGTGCTTGCGGGCCTCCCGCGGGTCGACCTCCGGGTCCGGGTTGGCCATCGCGAAGACGATCGCCTTGTCCGCCATCTTCGCGATGTCGTCGCCGGTCAGCAGGTTCGGGGCGGAGACGCCGATGAAGACGTCCGCGCCGACGATCGCGCCGGGCAGGTCACCGGAGTAGTTCGCCTTGTTGGTGTGGTCGGCCAGCCACTGCATCGACTCGTTCAGGTCGGGCATGCCGCGGTGCAGGGCGCCCTTGCGGTCGTACGCGATGATGTCGCCCACACCCTGCCGCATCAGCAGTTTCATGATCGCGGTGCCGGCCGCGCCCGCGCCGGAGACCACCACCTTGACGTCCTCCATCCGCTTGCCGACCACCCGCAGCGCGTTGGTCAGCGCGGCCAGCACACAGATCGCGGTGCCGTGCTGGTCGTCGTGGAAGACCGGGATGTCCAGCTGCTCACGCAGCCGCGCCTCGATCTCGAAGCAGCGCGGGGCGGCGATGTCCTCCAGGTTGATGCCGCCGTAGGCCGGGGCGATCGCCTTGACGATCCGGACGATCTCGTCGGTGTCCTGGGTGTCCAGCACCACCGGCCAGGCGTCCACCCCGCCGAACCGCTTGAACAACGCGGCCTTGCCCTCCATCACCGGCATCGCGGCGGCCGGGCCGATGTTGCCCAGGCCCAGCACCGCCGAACCGTCGCTGACCACGGCCACCGTGTTGCGCTTGATGGTCAGGCGGCGGGCGTCCTTCGGGTTCTCGGCGATCGCCATGCAGACCCGGGCCACCCCCGGCGTGTACGCCCGGGACAGCTCGTCCCGGTTACGCAGCGCGACCTTGGAGCTGACCTCGATCTTGCCGCCCAGGTGCAGCAGGAAGGTCCGGTCGGACACCTTGCGGACGTCCACCCCGTCCTGGTCCTCCAGCTGCTTGACGACCTGGTCGGCGTGCGCCGCGTCGGCGGTGTCGCAGGTCAGGTCGACCAGCACCCGGGTGGGGTCGGAGTCCACCACGTCCAGTGCCGTCACGATGGCCCCGGCCTCACCCACGCAGGTGGTGAGCCGGCCGATGGACGAGGCGTCCGCGGTAACGGCGATACGAATCGTGATCGAGAATCCTGCGCTCGGCAGGCGGGTGGTCACCACGGTGTCCCCTTCGACGTCGGTGGTTTGAGTACTCCGCATTGTCGCTTGTTCGGAAATGCGATGTCCGGTCCGGTGGTTACTGAGGGGTCACCGTCACGCGGCGCGCATATGTGGATGCGCCGTCGAGCGGGACGTGCCACGATCGAAGGCGGAGGAGGTCACTTTTGCGAAACACTTACCAGACACCCGTCCTCGACGAGCTGGATCCCACCACCGGAGACCTGGAGCTCGAGGAGCGGCACTCGCTCCGGCGGGTGGCCGGTCTGTCCACCGAGCTGACCGACGTCACCGAGGTCGAGTACCGGCAGCTGCGACTCGAACGGGTCGTGCTGGTCGGGGTGTGGACCGAGGGCAGCGTGGAGGACGCCGACAACTCGCTGACCGAGCTGGCGGCCCTCGCCGAGACCGCCGGTTCCCAGGTGCTCGAGGGCCTGATCCAGAGACGGAGACAACCCGACGCCGCCACCTTCATCGGCCGCGGCAAGGTCGACGAGCTGCGCGACGTGGTCGTGATGACCGGCGCCGACACGGTGATCTGCGACGGCGAGCTGTCGCCCTCCCAGCTGCGCAAGCTGGAGGAGCAGATCAAGGTCAAGGTGGTCGACCGGACCGCGCTGATCCTGGACATCTTCGCCCAGCACGCCAAGAGCCGCGAGGGCAAGGCCCAGGTCGAGCTGGCCCAGCTTCAGTACATGTTGCCCCGTCTGCGCGGCTGGGGTGACTCGCTGTCCCGTCAGGGCGGCGGCGCCGGTGGCGGTTCCGGCGGCGGCGGTGTCGGCACCCGTGGTCCCGGTGAGACCAAGCTGGAGACCGATCGCCGGCGGATCAACACCCGGATCGCGAAACTGCGGCGCGAGATCAAGGCCATGAAGACGGTCCGGGAGACCAAACGGTCCCGCCGTGCCGCCAGCGGTGTGCCCGCGGTGGCCATCGCCGGTTACACCAACGCCGGCAAGTCCAGCCTGCTCAACCGGCTGACCCAGGCCGGGGTGCTGGTGGAGGACGCGCTGTTCGCCACCCTGGACCCGACCACCCGGCGCACCGCCGCGGAGGACGGCCGGGTCTTCACGCTCTCCGACACGGTCGGATTCGTCCGGCACCTGCCGCACCACATCGTCGAGGCGTTCCGCTCGACGCTGGAGGAGGTGGCCCAGGCGGATCTGCTGGTGCACGTCGTGGACGGCGCCCACCCGGATCCGGAGGGCCAGGTCGTCGCGGTCCGTGAGGTCCTCGGCGAGGTCGGCGCGGACCAGCTGCCCGAGCTGCTGGTGGTCAACAAGCTGGACGCGGCCGACGAGGAGACGGTGCTCCGGCTCAAGCGGGCCTGGCCGGACGCGATCTTCGTGTCCGCGCGGTCCGGCGCCGGCATCGCCGAGCTGCACCAGGCGATCGCGGACCGGCTTCCGCGCCCGGCGGTGGAGATGCGGGTCCTGATTCCGTACGACCGGGGCGACCTGGTCGCCCGGGTGCACCGGACCGGTCAGGTGATCCAGTCCCGCCACCTGGACGACGGGACCGAGCTGCTGGCCCGGGTCGACGAACAGCTGGCCGCCGAGCTGGAGGCGTACCGGAGCTGAATCAGCCGTCACGTGAGGGCCGTACCGGTGTGCGGCCCTCATCCCGACGGCCTGCCGGGTCTGTCCGTTCTCACAGCCTTGATCCACGCGTAATGCCGTGGAGTGACTTCGCGTGCGACACTGTGCGGATGCGCCGTCTCGTGTATTCGACCATCATTGCGTTTGGTCTCGTGATGGTTGGCTCCTCCAGCGCGTACGCCGAGGATCCAACGCCTGCGCCGACGGTCAGTGCGAAGGCGACGGCGGGTAAGAAAATGTGCAAGATCGCCGATCCGGACCTCATCGAGTTGTCCGGCCTGGCGGTGCTGGAGAAGGGGTACGCCGTCGTCAACGACGGCAAGGAGGACAACAGCGGGGCGCGGGTCTACTTCCTCAACAGCTCCTGCAAGAAGGTCGACGAGGTCTCCTTCCCTACCGACCCGAAGGACCCCGAGGACCTGGTCCTCTCCCCGGACGGCAAGACCCTCTGGATCGCCGACATCGGCAACAACGGTGTCCGGGAGACCCCGGCCAGCCCGCGCGCCACCATCGCGCTGTGGAGCATGCCGGTCGACAAGTCCTCGAAGCCGAAGATCCACCGGCTCAGCTATCCGGACGGCGACAGCCATGACGCCGAGGCGCTGCTCTTCAAGCCGGACGGCACCCCGCTGATCGTGACCCGCGAGTTCGGCAAGTCGGCGTTCATCTACCAGCCGACCGGCCCGCTGAAGGCCAACAGCACCGCCGGCGTCCCGATGGAGCGGGTCGGTGAGCTGACCCTCCCGGCCACCGAGACCCCCGGCAACCAGCTCGCCCGGGTCGGCAACCGGATCATCACCGGCGGCGCGGTCAACCGTGGCGCCACCAAGGTCGTGCTGCGGACCTACACCGACGCTTTCGAGTGGGACGTCGCCGGTGGCGACGTGGTCGCCGCTCTGAAGAAGGAGCCGCGCACCACCGGCCTGCCCAACGAGCCCTTCGGTGAGGCGATCGGCTACAGCACCGACGGCAGCCTCTTCTACACCGTCTCCGACATGAGCGGCGACACCGAGGCGGCCAACCACATCCGGCAGTACACCCCGGCCACCTCGGTCGCGGCCGAGTCGAAGAAGTCCGCCTCGCAGGACAGCGGCTCCGCGTGGTACCTCGACCCCGACAACCTGGCCTACGCGGTCGGCGGTGTCGGGCTGTTCGGCCTGATCCTGGTCGGCGCCGGCATCTTCGGCATCGTGCGGTTCCGGAAGTCGCCGCAGGCCGCGGCCGTGACAGCGGCCGACCGCGCGCCCTCCGGCGGCATCGCCACCGGCGACCCGGAGACCGAGCTGATCGGGGTGGGCGGGGCGCCGCAGCGCGGGGCCTCCTACTCCGGCCGGCCCTCCGGCGGCGGTCCTGTCTACGGGGCGAAGTCCGGACCCGGCGGCGGACCGCAGCGCGGCAACGGCCCGGCCGGTGGCCCGCAGCGCGGCAACGGCCCGGTCTACGGCGGTCAGGGCGGCGGTCCGAAGGGTGGCGGTCAGCAGGGCGGCGGTCAGCAGGGCGGTGGGCAGCAGGGCGGTCGCCCCGGCGGCCAGCAGCCGCCGCGTGGCCCGCAGCAGCCCGCTCGTGGCCCGCAGCAGCCGGGGCAGGGTCCGCGCAACCCGCAGCAGCCGCCCCGCGGTCCGCAACAGCAGCCCGGCCGTGGCGGTCCGCAGCAGCCGCCGGCCCGTGGTCCGCAGCCGCCCGCCCGCGGTGGTCAGCAGCCTGCTCGCGGTGGTCAGCAACCTGCTCGTGGTGGTCAGCAGCAGCCGCCGCCCTCGCGTGGCCCGCAGCAGGCGCCGCGTAGCCCGCAGCCGCCCGCCCGGGGTGGTCAGCAGCCGCCGGCCCGGGGTGGTCAGCAGCCGCCGGCCCGTGGTCCGCAGCAGGCCCCGCCGCGCAACCCCCAGCAGCCGCCCCGCGGTCCGCAGCAGCAGCCGGGCCGGGGCGGTCAGCAGGGTCCGCCACCCGGTCGTGGTGGCGGCGGTGGCAACTACGGCGGTCCGCAGGGCGGCCCGCCGCGTGGTCCGCAGCAGGGCGGTGGCGTCTACGGCGGCGGTCCCGGAGGCCGCTGAACCATCCGGATCCGGCCGGCGGAAGTCACTCGACCATCCGCGCCGGTTGGCGGGTCGACGCCGCACCGGCCGGACCGTTGATCGGTTGATTTGCGGTTCTGCGCTGGGCGGGCTCTCCGGGCGTACCACCGCAAGGGTTTGATCGGCCGGTTCCGTCTGCCGGAACCGGCCGTCCCGCGTCGAGAGCCGGGTCAGACGCGGCGCAGCACCGCCACCACGCGGCCCATGATCGTCGCGTCGTCGCCGGGGATCGGGTCGAAGGCCGGGTTCGCCGGCATCAGCCAGACGTGCCCGTCCCTCTGGCGGTAGCTCTTCACCGTCGCCTCGCCGTCGATCATCGCGGCCACTATGTCGCCGGCCTCGGCGTTGGGCTGCTGGCGGACCACCACCCAGTCGCCGTTGCAGATCGCCGCGTCGATCATCGAGTCGCCCTTGACCTCCAGCATGAAGACGTCGCCCTCGCCGACCAGCTCGCGCGGCAGCGGGAAGAAGTCCTCGACCGCCTGCTCGGCGAGGATCGGGCCACCGGCGGCGATCCGGCCGAGCAGCGGCACGTAGGCCGGCTGTGGGCGGGCGGCGCGCATCGTCTCGTCGTCGACCATCTCGCCGGGCGCGCGGACGTCCACCGCCCGTGGCCGGTTCGGATCACGCCGCAGGTAGCCCTTGCTCTCCAGAGCCTTCAGCTGGTACGCCACGCTGGAGGGGGAGACCAGGCCGACCGCCTCGCCGATCTCGCGGACGCTGGGCGGGTAGCCGTACTTCTCCACCCAGTCCCGGATGAACTCCAGGATCCGGCGCTGCCGGGCGGTGAGGTCGGTGGCGACCACCTCGGGCACGTTGCCGACCGGGGTGACCGACCGCAGCTGGGGTGCGTCGCCGGTGCGGGACCGGCTCGTCGTGCGGCGCCGGGCGGTCTCGGGCTTCCTGATCTGATGCTGCTGGCTAGTCCGGTCGTCGGTCGACACGTCCGCCCTCCCTGTCGGCCAGTGCCTGGTCGGCACGTGGTGCGTCGCGGAGCCGGGCGGCGCCGTGGGGATGGCGACCGATCCGGCTGACCCCTCTTCCCGCAAAACTTAGTGCGCGGGTCCGACATATTCAAACATCTGTACGAGATTTCCCCGGCGTGTCGCTCCGAAAGGCTCGACTTCCGTACCTGTGTTCTGATAGACCGTCGTACGGGCGTTCTATCGAACGGGTGTCCGAAAGGGGATAGTCATGACGATCAGTGGCGTGCGCCACGCCGAGCCTCCGCTGCGCCTCACCCGTCGTGGTCGCGCGGTGCTGCTGGGCCTGTTCCTGATGACCTCCGTCATGGCCAGTGTCATCCTCTTCACCACCGCCTCCCAGGGCTGATTCCGCGCCCGGATTTGATCTCCGTCGGGTGTGCTGTCCGAGTCTCCGGCGCGTCGAGCCGCCCGATCCGGCCGCTCCGCGTGATCGTGACATCACCCCTGGTGGCGAGGTGGAAAATCGCGGCGCGTCGGCACACTGCTGAACTTGCATCGGCGTCCGGCTGGGCCTAGCGTCTACCCCAACATCTAGTGGTCACACGGATGTAAGTCATCCACAGGTTGGGTTTCCTTCTTCCTGGTTATCCACATGTCGTTCACAGCGAAACCGATGGTTCCGCTGTATTTCGGCATGCCTGGAGCCCGTCGAGAAGGTGCCGGAGGGAGATCCACGGTGCGCTGCCCGTACTGTCGCCATGCCGATTCGCGCGTGGTCGACTCGCGTGAGGCCGACGACGGTCAGCTGATCCGTCGCCGCCGCTCGTGCACCGAGTGCGGCAAGCGGTTCACCACCGTCGAGGAGGCCGTCCTCGCGGTGGTCAAGCGCAGTGGTGTCACCGAGCCCTTCAGCCGGACCAAGATCATGAGCGGGGTCCGCAAGGCCTGTCAGGGCCGGCCCGTCGACGAGGACTCGATCGCTGTGCTCGCGCAGCGGGTCGAGGAGGCCGTCCGGGCCCGCGGCGCCGCCGAGATCCCCAGCCATGAGGTCGGCCTGGCCATCCTCACGCCGCTGCGTGAGCTCGACCAGGTGGCTTACCTCCGGTTCGCCAGCGTGTACAAGTCGTTCGACTCTCTCGACGAATTCGAGAAGGAGATCGCCGCGCTGCGCGACGCCGCCCCCGTCCGGGAAGCCGGGACGCGACACGCCGTCGCGCCACGGTCCGGGGGACGCGCACCCAAGCTCAACGGCTGAGCGCCTCAGCCCTGAGCACTTCTTACCGACACGTTTGTAGCGGTACCTACGAGGGGGAGCACATCCATATGGCCGGAGACGGCATCACAGCAGGTCGTCAGCGCAGCCGGAACAACGGTGGCAACAGCGCGTCGACCGGGGGGCTGCGTGTGGAGCGGGTGTGGACGACCGAGGGCGTTCACCCGTACGACGAGGTCGAGTGGGAACGCCGCGACGTCGTCATGACGAACTGGCGCGACGGCTCGATCAACTTCGAGCAGCGTGGCGTCGAATACCCCGCGTTCTGGAGCGTGAACGCGGCCAACATCGTCACGACCAAGTACTTCCGGGGCGCGGTGGGCACCCCCGAGCGTGAGTGGTCGCTGAAGCAGCTCATCGACCGGGTCGTGCAGACCTACCGCAAGGCGGGCGAGGAGTACGGCTACTTCGCCTCCGCGGCCGACGCCGAGCTGTTCGACCACGAACTGACCTGGATGCTCCTGCACCAGGTGTTCAGCTTCAACTCGCCGGTCTGGTTCAACGTCGGCACCTCGTCGCCGCAGCAGGTCAGCGCGTGCTTCATCCTCTCCGTCGACGACTCGATGGACGCCATCCTGGACTGGTACAAGGAGGAGGGGCTGATTTTCAAGGGCGGCTCCGGCTCCGGCGTCAACCTCTCCCGGATCCGCTCCTCCAAGGAACTGCTCACCTCCGGTGGCACCGCCAGCGGCCCGGTCAGCTTCATGCGCGGCGCCGACGCCAGCGCGGGCACCATCAAGTCCGGTGGCGCCACCCGGCGTGCCGCCAAGATGGTCATCCTCGACGTCGACCACCCGGACATCGAGGAGTTCGTGCAGACCAAGGCGCGCGAGGAGGACAAGATCCGCGCGCTGCGGGACGCCGGCTTCGACATGGACCTGGGCGGCTCCGACATCGTCAGCGTTCAATACCAGAACGCCAACAACTCGGTACGCGTCAGCGACGAGTTCATGACGGCGTACGAGAACGGCACCGAGTTCGGCCTGCGCGGCCGGCTCAACGGCGAGGTCATCGAGACCATCGACGCCAAGAAGCTGTTCCGGGACATCGCCAAGGCCGCGTGGGAGTGCGCCGACCCGGGCCTGCAGTACGACGACACCATCAACGACTGGCACACCAACCCCGAGACCGGCCGCATCACCGCGTCCAACCCCTGCTCGGAGTACATGTCGCTGGACGACTCGTCGTGCAACCTGGCGTCGCTCAACCTGATGAAGTTCCTCAAGGCCGACGGTGGCTTCGAGGTGGAGAAGTTCGTCAAGAGCGTCGAGTTCATCATCACCGCGATGGACATCTCGATCTGCTTCGCCGACTTCCCGACCGAGAAGATCGGGGTCACCACCCGGGCGTACCGTCAGCTCGGCATCGGCTACGCCAACATCGGCGCGCTGCTGATGGCCTCCGGCCTGCCGTACGACTCCGAGGGTGGCCGTAGCGTCGCCGCGGCGATCACCTCGCTGATGACCGGCACCGCGTACCGCCGCTCGGCCGAGCTGGCCGGCATCGTCGGCGCGTACGAGGGCTACGCCCGCAACGCCGAGGCGCACCAGCGGGTCATGCGCAAGCACGCCGCCGCCAACGACGAGGTCCGCCCGCAGGGCGCCGTCGCCACCGAGATCCTTCGCGAGGCGACCCGCCAGTGGCAGAACGGCAACAAGATCGGCGCCAAGAACGGCTGGCGCAACGCGCAGGCCTCGGTGCTCGCCCCGACCGGCACCATCGGCCTGATGATGGACTGCGACACCACCGGCATCGAGCCCGACCTGGCCCTGGTCAAGTTCAAGAAGCTGGTCGGCGGCGGCTCCATGCAGATCGTCAACCAGACGGTCCCGCGGGCCCTGCGCAGCATCGGCTACCCGGAGGAGCAGGTCGAGGCGATCGTCGAGCACATCGCCGAGCACGGCAACGTGGTCGACGCGCCCGGTCTCAAGACCGAGCACTACGCGATCTTCGACTGCGCCATGGGCGACCGGGTGATCTCCCCGTTCGGCCACATCAAGATGATGGCCGCGGTGCAGCCGTTCATCTCCGGCGCCATCTCCAAGACGGTCAACATGCCCGAGTCGGCGACCGTCGAGGAGATCGAGGAGGTGCACTACCAGGGCTGGAAGCTGGGCCTGAAGGCGCTCGCGATCTACCGCGACAACTGCAAGGTCGGCCAGCCGCTCTCGGCCGCCAAGAAGAAGTCCGACGAGGCCCCCAAGGCCGAGGTCGCGCCGGTACAGGTCGAGAAGGTCGTGGAGAAGGTGGTCGAGTACCGCCCGGTCCGCAAGCGCCTGCCGAAGAAGCGCGCCTCCGAGACGGTCTCCTTCTCGGTCGGCGGCGCCAAGGGCTACCTCACCGCCTCGTCGTACCCCGACGACGGCCTCGGCGAGGTCTTCCTGAAGATGTCGAAGCAGGGTTCCACCTTGGCCGGCGTGATGGACGCCTTCTCGGTGGCCATCTCGATAGGCCTTCAGTACGGTGTGCCGCTCGAGACGTACATCGGCAAGTTCACCAACATGCGCTTCGAGCCGGCCGGCATGACCGACGACCCGGACGTGCGCATGGCGTCCTCGGTGATGGACTACATCTTCCGTCGCCTGGCGCTGGACTTCCTGCCCTACGAGACGCGCGCCGAACTGGGTATCTTCACCGCCAAGGAGCGCACCGCGCAGGCCGCCGCCGAGGCGGCCGCGGAGGCGGCGGCCGACGAGATGGCCGCGATGGCCGCCTCCGCCCCGGTCGCCACCCCGGCCAACAGCGTCACCGTGGCCGAGGTGAAGGCCACCACCACGCCGGAGAGGGAGACCACCCCGGTGGCCGCCGGCTCCTCCACCGAACTGCTGGAGATCGTCACCGGTCACGCCGCCGACGCGCCGCTCTGCTTCACCTGCGGCACCAAGATGCGCCGGGCCGGCAGCTGCTACGTCTGCGAGGGCTGCGGCTCCACCTCCGGCTGCAGCTGACGTCATCCCCTGAGGCCTCCCACCCGGGATCGGGTGGGAGGCCTCAGTGCTGCACCCCGGACCCACCTGCCGACCCGGCACATCCGACAATGTCCGGCGTCGGATCGGAACGTGGAGGAGCGCGGGATGGGCAGCCCGGAGGACCTGCGAGCGGAGGCGGGCGAGGTTCTCGCGCTGCTGGAGCCGTTGGGGCCGGTGACCCCCACCGGCAGCTACGTCTCGGGGCTGATGGTGTGGCGCGACCTGGACGTGATGCTGGACGGCGGCGCGGACTACCGGCCGGCCGATGTGGTCGCCCTGCTCGGCCGGGCGGTCGCCATCCCGGGGCTGACCGGGTTCACGTACCGCGACGAGTGCGGTGACCGGTCGCCCAGCGGCAAGCCCCGCGACGAGCGGCACCACATCACCCTCACCATCGGTGAGTGGTGTGTCGGTCTGTCGATCTGGCTGCACGACGACCACGCCGACGTCAGTGCGTGGCACCGGGCCCTCGCCGGCCGGCTGACCGGCGAGGAACGGCAGGCGATCCTGGATGTCAAGAGGGTCTGGCACCAGCGCCCGGAATACTGCGCCTACGACGTCTACACCGCGGTGCTGGAGCAGGGTGTGCGCACCGGTGTCGAGTTCGGCGCCTGGTTACGCGACCGGGCGTAGGAAGTCGGTGATCAGGGCGGCCAGCGCGGTGGGCTGCTCGATCACCATGGCGTGCGAGGCGTCGGCCAGGGACACCCGGCGCAGGCCGGGCACCGCGTCGGCCTGCTCGATCTGGTGACGCCGGTACGCCGCGTACAGCTCGGCGAACGGCTCCTGCTGCGGCAGGTCGCGGGTGGCCAGGACGAGCAGTCGCGGGCAGGTGGTGGCGGCGTGGACCGGCGCCAGGTCCAGCTCGTTCATCGCGGTGCGCAACTGGCCGGTCAGCGCGGCGGACGGCCGGATCGACGTCTCCCCGCCGAGGTGGACCAGGTTGCGGCGGAAGCCCTCGACCCACACCTTCTCGTTGGCACCCATGTCGCGGGCCGCCATCTGCTGCTGTTCCACCAGGTCGGGCAGCTGCTCGGCCGGGATGATCCGGCCGGCGGCGGCCTCGGCGGCGTCGAAGACCGCGTGCAGCCGGGCCAGCTCGGCCGCGGCCTTCTCCGGGTCGAGGCCGGGCAGCTGGCCGGGGCGGGTGGGCGGCGGGTTGCCGTCCAGGCTGACCACGCCGGGGCACTCGGGGTGCTGCTGGCCCCAGAGGACGGCCAGCATGCCGCCGAGGGAGTGGCCGACCACCGCGGGCCGGTCCAGTTCGAGTTGCACGCAGACGGCGGCGAGGTCGCCGAGGGCGGCGTCCCAGGTCCAGTCGCCGTCGGCGGAGCGGCCGTGCCCGCGCAGGTCGAGGGTGATCACCCGGTGGTGCGGGCGCAGCGCCCGGGCCAGGGTGGTCATCTGGGCCAGGTTGCCGCCGGCGCCGTGCAGGAGCAGCAGTGGTGGCTGGTCGCCGCCGAAGTCGCGGGTGGCGATCTGGACGGGGCCGGCGTCGATGAGACGGTCGTTGATCATGAGTTCCCCTCGGTCGGGAGACGGTCCCGGATCGCGGCGACGGGCACGCCGCCGTCCGGGTGGCGGGGCAGACGGCCGCGGCGCACCAGGTCGTGCACCGCCTGGCGGGTGACGCCGAGCATCGCGCCGGCGGTGGCGTAGGAGACCGACGCGGCGTACGGGTGACCCACCCGCCGCAGCACGATCTGCCCGAACGGGCTGCGCCACCAGTCCGCGGGCGGGTTGAAGGCGTGCTCGTCGGGGTGGAGCGCGGCGATGAGCCGGGCGATCAGGTGGACGGCGGCGGTGTGGTCGGCGCCCTCCAGCACCCGGGCCCACTCGGTGGCCCGCACCCGCAGCAGATCGCGCATCGCGCCGACCGGCCGGTCGTCCTGGATCAGGATCTCCAGCGGATCCAGCAGACGGGTGTCGAGCATGCGCAGCAGCTGCCCGGCGAGGTCCATGAGGTGATCCTGGCGCTCCTTGACAGGTGGTGTCAAGTAGCGCCGTCACTGCCCGTACGCAAGCGACCGCTGATCTCCCTCTTGGCGCGCAACGGGCCCGGCCAGTACGGTGTGTGCGCCCGCCCCCGGGGAAGGATCAAGAGTGCCCACGCGTCTGGCCGTACTCGGCGCCGTCGTGCTGTTCGCTGTTTCCGGCTGCACGTCGGATCAGGAGAAGCCGGTCGTCGTCGAGCCCGCTCCCTCGGAACCCGCGGTGGAGGTGCCCGCGGCCTCCGCCGGTGGTGCCTGCATCCTCTGGGACTACGACCTGATCGAGCAGATGCTCGGCATCCGTTTCGAGGTGGCCGCCTCGGACCAGGTCGACGACACGTCGAGCTGTGTGGTGCAGAAACTGGACAAGCCCTGGCCGGACCTGTCGCTCTCGGTGGTGGAGACGACAGCGGCGAACGCCGAGGTCTTCCTCGACGACCGGATGCCGGCGAAGGCGACGAAGCTCAAGGGCCTGGGCCGGGCGGCCTACCGCTATTACGGCAAGCCGGCCGGCGAGCACGGCATCAGCTCCGAGATCGGCTGGCTCAGCGAGGCCAAGCAGCTCCAGACCATCCGTCTCACCTTCCCGAAGGGAACCACCGGGGCTCAGGCGAAGACCATGGACGCCGGAATGCTCGACCTCGCCAAAGCGCTGAGCACGACCAACGGTTAGCGCGCCCGGTCAGCGGGCCGCCACGAACACCCGGGACGCGACCTCGCGCGGCAGCCGGATCTTGTCACCGGCCGAGCCGTCGATGGTCACCCCGTCGCGCTCCTGGGCCACCGTGACGGTGGTGCCCGGGTTGATGCCGGCGGCCCGGAGCTGGCGCAGCACGTCGGAGTTGGCCTGGACGCTCTCGCAGATCCGGCGGATGACGACGTCGCCGCTCAGCCCGGGGAAGGCCAGATTGCGCTCGCCCTGGGTGAGGATCTCGGAGGTGTCGTCCGGGGCGCCGAACTGTTCGAGTCCGGGGATCGGATTCCCGTACGGCGAACGGGTCGGCTTGTTGAGCAGCTCGTAGACGCGTTTCTCGACCGAGTCGCTCATCACGTGCTCCCAGCGGCAGGCCTCCTCGTGGGCCTCCTCGTAGGGCATCCCGATGACGTTGACGAGCAGCAGCTCGGCGAGCCGGTGTTTGCGCATGACGCCGACCGCGGTGGAGCGGCCGAGGTCGGTCAGCACCAGGTGGCGGTCGCCCTCGACGGTCAGCAGCCCGTCACGCTCCATCCGGGCCACGGTCTGGCTCACCGTCGGGCCGCTCTGGTGCAGTCGCTCGGCGATCCGGGCGCGTAGGGCGGGCACGCCCTCTTCCTCTAGTTCCAGAATGGTGCGAAGGTACATCTCGGTGGTATCGACGAGATCGTTCACGATGCGGTCCTCCCAGCAGCGATAATACCGCGTTGCGTTGGGCTGACCTTCGCCCTGGACAAGTGCCTGAAGACCCTACCCGACGCCGGAACAGGTGTGCTAACGGCACGTCGGCCCGTCCGTTTGACGAGACGACGTGGCAGCATGGCCGTCATGGCCGACGACACCACCGCGGTGGTCTGGGACAGCACCCTGCTCGACTACGACATGGGCGATCATCCGCTCAATCCGGTGCGCGTCGAACTGACCATGGCGCTGGCCCGCGAACTCGGTGTGCTGGACCGTCCCGGCGTCCAGTTGATCACTCCGGTGGAGGCGACTGAGACCGATCTCACCCGGGTGCACCGCGCCGACTATCTGGACGCGGTCCGGCTGGCCCCGATCGATCCGTTCTTCACCGGCTGGGGCCTGAACACCGCCGACAACCCGGTCTTCGAGGACATGCACCAGGCCTCCGCCCGGATCTGCGGCGCCACCCTGGCCGCCGTCCAGGCGGTCTGGCACGGCGCGGCCCGGCGCGCGGTCAACGTGGCCGGCGGCCTGCACCACGCCATGCCGGCCCGGGCGGCCGGGTTCTGTGTCTACAACGATCCGGCGGTGGCGATCGCCTGGCTGCTGGAGCACGGGGCGACCCGGATCGCCTACATCGACGTCGACGTGCACCACGGCGACGGGGTGCAGGCCGCCTTCTACGACGACCCGCGGGTGCTCACCGTCAGCCTGCACGAGACACCGCTGGCGCTCTTCCCGGGCACCGGCTTCGCCGACGAGACCGGCGGGCCGAACGCCGAGGGCACCGCGGTCAACGTGCCGCTGCCACCGGGCACCGGGGACGACGGCTGGCTGCGCGCCTTCCACGCGGTCGTCCCGTCGGTGGTCCGCGCCTTCGCCCCGGAGATCATCATCAGCCAGTGCGGCGCCGACGCCCACCGCCTCGACCCGCTCGCCGACCTGCGGCTGTCGGTGGACGGCCAGCGGGCGGCGTACATCGCGATGCGCGCCCTGGCCGACGAGATCTGCGACGGCCGCTGGATCGCCACCGGCGGCGGCGGGTATGCCCTCGTCGAGGTGGTGCCCCGGGCCTGGACCCACCTGCTGGCGGTGGCCACCGGGGAGCCGCTGGACCCGTCGACACGCGTCCCGGCACCGTGGCGCTCGCTGGCGGCGCAGCGGCGGCCGGGGACTACCATTCCGGAGGCGATGACGGACGGGACCGAGCCCTCTGTCACACCCTGGCCGGGCAGCAGCGACAACCCGGTCGACCGGGCCGTCCTCGCCACCCGGACGGCGGTCTTCCCGCTGCACGGCCTCGATCCCCACGACCCCCGGGATTAGACGATGGAGCGCGGCGCGGACGTCCTACTCTCCGACGGCACAGCCGTCCACCTGCGCCCGATCCGCCCGGAGGACGCGCCGGCCATCGTGGACTTCCACTCCCGGATGAGCGACCGCACCCGCTATCTGCGCTACTTCTCGCCCTATCCGCGCATCCCGGAACGCGACCTGCACCGCTTCGTCAACGTCGACCACCACGACCGCGAGGCGTTCGTGACGCTGTCCGGCGACCGGATCACCTCGGTCGGGCGCTACGAGCGGCTCGGCCCGGACTCGCCCGAGGCCGAGGTGGCGTTCGTGGTCGAGGACGCGCTCCAGGGCCGGGGCATCGGCTCGGTGCTGCTGGAGCATCTCGCCGACGCGGCCCGGCGCAACGGCATCACCCGGTTCGTCGCCGAGGTGCTCCCGGAGAACAACGGCATGCTGCGGGTCTTCGGCGACACCGGCTATCAGGTGCAACGCCGGTACGCCGACGGCGTCGTGCACCTGAGCTTCCCGATCGAGCCGACCGAGAAGTCCCGGGAGGTGCAGGAGTCCCGCGAGCACCTGACCGAGGCCCGCTCGATCGCCCGGCTGCTCGCTCCGCGGGGCATCGCGGTCTACGGCGCCAGCGCCACCGGGCACGGGATCGGCGCGCTGATGCTGGGCAACCTGCGCGACGGGGGATACACCGGTGAGCTGGTGCCGGTGCATCCCACCGCGGACCGGGTGGCCGGGCTCCGGGCGTACCGCAGCGCCTCGGACGCCGGTGTCCCGATCGACCTGGCCCTGATCGCGGTGCCGGCCGACCGGGTCCGGGAGGCCGGGCGGGACGCGGCCCGGGCCGGCGCGGGCGGCGGTGTGGTGGTGTCGGCCGGTTTCGCCGAGACCGGTCCGGCGGGCGCCGTCCAGCAGCGGGAGCTGGTGGAGGCGGCCCGCGCGGCCGGCCTGCGGGTGATCGGCCCGAGCAGCTTCGGCGTCGCCAACACCGATCCGGGTGTCCGGCTGAACGCCACCATCTCGCCCCGGCTGCCGATGGCCGGCCGGGTCGGCTTCTTCAGCCAGAGCGGCGCGCTCGGGGTGGCGCTGCTGGCCGAGGCGGACCGCCGGGGCCTGGGCCTGTCGAGTTTCGTGTCGGCCGGCAACCGGGCCGACGTCTCCGGCAACGACCTGTTGCAGTACTGGCAGGACGATCCGGGCACCGACGTGGTGCTGCTCTATCTGGAGACGTTCGGCAATCCGCGCAAGTTCGCCCGGCTGGCCCGCCGGATCAGCCGGGTCAAGCCGGTGGTGGCGGTGGCCTCGGCGACCCGCCCGCCCGGCCTGTCCGGTGACTCGCCGAGCCCTGACGCGAACGCGGTGACCGCCCTGTTCGCCCGTTCCGGGGTGATCCGGGTGGACACCGTGCAGGAACTGTTCGACGTGGGCATGCTGCTGGCCCACCAGCCGCTGCCGGCCGGCCGCCGGGTGGCCGTGGTGGGCAACTCGTCGGCGCTGGCCGAACTGGCGGTGGTCGCCTGCCGGGCGGCCGGGCTGGTGGTGGCCCCCGGGTACCCGCGCGACACCGGCCCGGAGGCGGGCGCCCACGCGCTGGCCGACGCGCTCGCCGACGCCGCCGTGGACCAGGGGGTGGACGCGCTGGTGGTGGTCTTCGCGCCGCCGGTGCCGGGCCGGCACGCCGACGAGGACGCGGACTTCGCGGCCGCGCTGGCGAGCGTGGCGCTGGCCGGGGAGAAGCCGACAGTCGCGACGATGGTCTTCGGGCAGGCGCCGCCCCGGGTGCCGGCCTATCCGTCGGTGGAGGAGGCGGTCCGCGCGCTGTCCCGGGTGGTCGGTTACGCCGACTGGCTGCGCCGGCCGCCGGGGGTGCTGCCGGTGCTGTCCGGGGTGGACCCGGAGGCCGCGGAGGCCGCGGTGACCGCGGAGTCGCCGACCGGCCTGCTCGCGGCCTACGGGATCCCGGTGGTGCCGTCGCTGCCGGCCGGTGACGCCGACGAGGCGGTCGCGGCGGCGGCCGAGCTGGGCTATCCGGTGGCGATCAAGGCGGCCGGCGGTGCGTTGCGGCACCGGATCGACCTCGGCGCGGTGCGCCTCGCGGTCGCCGGCGAGCAGGGCGTGCGCGAGGCGTACGCCGAACTGGCCGCGCGGTTCGGGCCGGAGGTGCTGGTGCAGACCATGGTGGCGCCGGGTGTCGCCTGCACGGTGGAGATCGTGGAGGATCCGGCGTTCGGCCCGGTGGTCGGGTTCGGGCTCGGCGGTGTCGCCAGCGAACTGCTCGGTGACCTGGGCTGGCGGGCCGCGCCGCTGACCGACCGGGCGGCCGAGGCCCTGGTCGGCGAGCCGCGGGCGGCCCCGTTGCTGCACGGCTATCGCGGGTCCACCCCGGTGGACCGGGCCGCGCTGATCGATCTGCTGCTGCGGGTGGGCCGGCTGGCCGACGAGCAGCCACGGGTCCGGTCACTCACGCTGAACCCGGTACTGGCCCGCCCGGACGGCTGGTCGGTGCTGCACGCCACCGTCGAGTTCGGTGACCCGGGGGCCCGGCCGGACACCGGCCCCCGGCGGCTGCGGAGTGTCTGAGCTGCTGGTCAGGAGGCGTAGGCCTCGAGGCGGGAGGCCCGCTCCGGGTCACGCAGCTTCAGCATGGTGACCTTCTCGATCTGGCGGATCCGCTCGCGGCTGAGGCCGAACTCGCGGCCCACCTCGTCCAGGGTGCGCTGACGGCCGTCGTCCAGGCCGAAGCGCAGCCGGATCACCGCGGACTCCCGCTCGGAGAGGGTGCCGAGCACGATCTCCACCTCGCTGCGCAGCTCGCCGGTGCCGGCGCCCTCACCCGGCACGTTCGGCCCGGCGGCGGCGACGAAGTCACCGAGGGCGCTCTCGCCGTCCTCGCCGACCGCCTGGTCCAGGCTGACCGGCTCCCGGTCGTACGAGATCAGCTCGATGACCTGGAACTCCGGAACGTCCATGGCCTTGGCGATCTCGGCGATGCTGGGCTCCCGGCCGATCGTGGCGGCCAGGTCGCGACGGCAGCGGACCATCCGGTTGACCTGCTCGACCATGTGCACCGGGATGCGGATGGTGCGGGCCTGGTCGGCCATGGCGCGGGTGATGGCCTGCCGGATCCACCAGGTGGCGTACGTGGAGAACTTGTAGCCCTTGGTGTAGTCGAACTTCTCGACGGCGCGGATCAGGCCGAGGTTGCCCTCCTGGATCAGGTCCAGGAACGCCATGCCGCGACCGGTGTAGCGCTTCGCGATGCTGACGACGAGGCGGAGGTTGGCCTCGAGAAGGTGGTTCTTGGCGGCCTTGCCCTCGGTGACGATGACCGTCAGCAGGGGGGCCAGCTCGGCGGGGGCGGAGGGAAGCTTCTCCTCGGCGTACAGCCCGGCCTCGATGCGCTTGGAGAGGGTCACCTCCTCGACGGCGGTGAGCAGCCGGGTCCGGCCGATGCCGTTGAGGTAGGCGCGGACCAGGTCTGCGGAGACGCCCCGCTCGTCGGTGGCGTCCAGGTCGGTAAGCGTCTCGACTTCGTCGGTCATGATGGTCTCGACGACCTCGGACTCCGACGCCTTCATCTCCAGGACCACTTCGAGTCCCCTCCCCGCGATAACGTCTCGTGCGTACCAGCCGCTTCGTGCCGGTGTGAGGGCAAGCTTCGTCCGAGGCGCGTTAAGCGGAGGTGAGGCCAGCGTCCAGGTGGCATGAATCAGGGAGAACCCTGACGTCGCCAAGCCGACAAGCCGGACTTGCGTCACCGTGAGTGTTTGCCGGGAATCGATACTGTGTTCAGCCCTACGAAGGGGAACAGCGTGGTCTTCAAGCGAATGATGCAAGCGTTCGGTGTCGGCGGACCCTCGGTCGACACCGTGCTCACCAATCCGAACACCTATCCGGGCGGCTTCCTGGAGGGGCAGGTCCACGTGGTGGGCGGCGATCACGCCGTCGACATCGAGTACGTGGCGATCGCCCTGACCACCCGGGTCGAGGTGGAGAGCGGCGACAGCGAGTACCAGACCAACCAGGAGTTCCACCGGCAGCGGCTGACCGGCTCGTTCAAGCTGGAGCCGGGCGCCCGGCACGACGTCCCGTTCCGTTTCGAGGTGCCCTGGCAGACCCCGATCACCGAGGTGTACGGGCAGCACCTGACCGGCATGACGATGGGGCTGGCGACCGAGCTGGAGGTGGCCCGCGCGGTCGACAAGTCCGACCTGGACACGGTGGCCGTGCACCCGCTGCCGGCGCAGGAGCGGATCCTGGAGGCGTTGCTGCGGCTCGGTTTCCGGTTCAGCCGGGCCGACGTCGAGCAGGGCCGGGTCTACGGGGTCGAGCAGCATCTGCCGTTCTACCAGGAGATCGAGTTCTATCCGCCGGGGCAGTACGCGAGCGGCATCAACCAGCTGGAGCTGACCTTCCTGCCCACCCCGCAGAAGTTGCAGGTGGTGCTGGAGCTGGACAAGCGCGGTGGCGTCTTCACCGAGGGGCAGGACGCGTTCGGCAGTTTCGACATCGACTACGCGACCGCCGAGCAGGTCGACTGGGCGGCCCGGCTGGACCAGTGGCTGCGGCAGTCGGCCCAGCGCCGGGGCCTGTTCTTCTAGCTCACAGTTCCAGCAGCACCGTGCGGGGTCCGGTGTTCACCGATTCGACGAGCATGTGCGCCCGGAAGCGGCCGGTCTCGACCACCGCTCCCCGGGCGCGCAGTGCCGTCACGTACTCCTCGATCAGCGGTTCGGCGACCTCGGCCGGCGCGGCCGCGCTCCAGCTCGGCCGGCGGCCCTTGCGCGCGTCGCCGTAGAGCGTGAACTGGCTGACCACCAGCAGCGGCGCGGCCAGATCGGCGGCCGACCGGTCGTCCAGGACACGCAGCTCCCAGGTCTTGCGGGCCAGTTCGGCGGCTTTCGCCGGGGTGTCGTCGTGGGTGACCCCGACCAGCACCAGCAGCCCGTCCTCGATCGCGCCGGTGATCTCGTCGCCGACGGTCACGCTCGCCCGGCTGACGGTCTGTACCAGTGCGCGCATGCCGATGACTCCTCGCCGTTCCGGTCACCGCGCCTGTCACGGCGACCGGAACGGACGGTAGCCGACCGGTTCAGCGGTACTCCTCCTCGGTCCGCAGCGCACCGGTGCCGGCATCGCCGGTGGTGGTGTTCGCGACACCCGGGCCGGTGCGGGGCCGGTTCGGGACACTGGCCGGCCCCGCGGTGCCGCCGGTGGTGGTGCGGATGCCCTCTCCGGCCGGCCCGCCGTTGCGCAGCTCCTCCGGATCCGTCGACGGCGGCAGGGTGTTGGACAGTTCGCCCTCGGTACGCGGGTCGCTCATGGTCTTCCTTCCGGTTGTGGATGTGCTGGGGCTTTTGCCCCCCACCAAGCCCCGCAAACCGCTGTGAACTCGATGAATATCGCCTCGGTGCGGTTTGCCCCGGTGCCAGGATTTGCCTGGTCGGCGGGGCTGTGGAGTGACGCTCCCGAGATCGGCGGCCCGACCCCCGCGTGTACCGGATCAACCGGACCCAGATGGGAGACCACCCATGCCCCTCACCAGCACCGCCAGCGGGCGGAGCAGCACCGCCACCGGATCACGGTCGCCGGCCGCGGCCCGCCCGGCCCGTGCCGCCGCCGACCAGGACGCCAACCGCCGGCAGGCGCGGTCGGTGGCGAAACAGCAGCAGGCCGCCGAGCGGATCGCCTCGGCGACCGCCGAGATCTCCGCCCAGAACGCCCAGGCGGCCGAGGCGTCCCGGCAGCTGTCCGAGTCGATGCAGCAGATCGCCGCCGGAGCCGAGCAGGCCTCCGGGGCCACCCAGCAGAGCCTGGCCGCGATGAACCAGGTCGAGGAGCGGGTCAGTCGTCAGGAGCAGACCACCCGGCAGGTCGCCGACCTCAGCCAGCAACTGCAGAACCTGCTCAACGAGACCCGCAACGGGATCAGCAACCTGCTCGCCAACGTGGACAGCGCGTCCACCCGGCAGAGCAACTCGGTCGCCACCATCACCGAGCTGGAGAAGCAGGCCGACGAGATCGGCGAGATCGTCAAGACGGTCGCGCACATCGCCGACCAGACCAACCTGCTGGCCCTGAACGCCGCGATCGAGGCGGCCCGGGCCCGGCAGCACGGCAAGGGTTTCGCGGTGGTCGCCGACGAGGTGCGGACACTGGCCGAGACCAGTGAGCGCAGCGCCCGGCAGATCCGCGACCTGATCGACGAGGTGCGCAGCAGCGTCACCGAGATCGCCGGGGCGGTGCAGACCTCCGCCGAGACGGCCCGCGGCGAGGTGGAGAAGGGCAAGACGATCACCTCGCAGCTGGAGACGATCCGCGCCGACATGGGCACGATCATGGCCGGGGCGACCGAGATGGCGGCCTCCGCGGTTCAGGCGATGAAGTCCGCCGGGAACGCCAAGCAGCGGTCCGAGGAGATCGCCGCGGCGGCCGAGCAGCAGTCGGCAGCCTGCGAGGAGTCGCTGCAGACGGTCGCCCAGCAGACCCAGGCGCTGCGGCAGAGCGACCAGGCCGCCGAGTCGCTGGCCGAGGTCTCCGAGACCCTGCGCAGCAGCACCGACATCGCCAAGAGCGCTGAGGAGGTCGCGTCGGCGGCCGAGGAGCTGTCCGCCGCGGTCGAGGAGATCAACCGGGCCGCCAGCCAGATCAACGTGGCGATCAACGAGATCAACTCCGGTGCGCGGACGGCCGCCGAGAAGGGCCAGCAGACCGCCGAGGCGGTGAACCAGATCGAGCAGGGCGCCCAGCTCTCGGCCAACCGTGGTGGTGCGGCGGTGGAGCGCTCCGACGTGATCCTGGAGCTGCTGGGCAGCAACAAGGAGGCGGTCGACTCGATGATCGACGCGATCGGCACGGCCGCCCGTGAGGGCATCGAGAACGTTCGCAAGGTGACCGAGCTGGAGCAGATCTCCCGGCGGATCGACAAGATCGTGGACGCCATCGCGAACGTGTCGATCCAGACCAACATGCTGGCCGTGAACGGGTCGGTGGAGTCGGCCCGGGCCGGTGAGTTCGGCAAGGGCTTCGCCGTGGTCTCCACCGACATCCGCAACCTGGCCCGGGACTCCGCCGACAACGCCGACCGGATCAAGGACCTGGTCAAGGCGGTGCAGGACCGGATCGTGGAGGTGCGCGCCGACCTGGAGGAGACCAGCCGGCTCTCGCTGGCCGAGGTCGAGTCGGCCAAGGCGACCACCGCCCGGCTGGAGGAGATCGAGCGCGACATGCAGCAGGTCCGCGGCGGCAACGAGGAGGTCCGTGAGTCGGCGCTGGAGATCGCGAACGCGCTCGTCGAGGTCAAGTCCGGGCTGGAGCAGATCTCGTCGGCCGCCAACCAGGCCGAACAGCTGGCCGGCCAGGCCTCCACCGCCGCCCGCGAACAGGCCCAGGGCGCTGAGGAGCTGGCGGCCGCGGTCGAGGAGATCGCCGCGCTCGCCGACGAGCTCCAGAACGCCGCCTGACGCCTCGGAAGGGGATGACGTGATGGACACCGCCGAGGACTACCGGGCCGATCCGGCCGACGACGAAGTCGACGAGTTCGACGAGAACAGTGACTTCGTCACCTTCGACATGGCGGGGGAGCGCTACGCCTTCCCGATGCGCCGGGTTCAGGAGATCATCCGGATGCCCGCCGTGGTGAAGGTGCCGCTCGGGCCGCCCTCGCTGGAGGGGCTGGCCAATCTGCGCGGCCGGGTGCTGCCGGTGGTCAGCCTGCGCCGCTGCTGTGAGATGGAACAGACCGGGCATGACGAGACCACCCGGGTGATCGTGGTGGACGGCGGCGTACCGCTGGGGTTCGTGGTGGACCGGGTGTCCAGCGTGATCAGCATCGACCCGCAGCAGGTGGAGCCGGCCGACTCGGTGCAGGCAACGGTCAACTCGGACGTCCTGGTCGGGGTGATCAAGTCCGGTGCGGGCGAGATGACCACGGTGCTGGACGTGGACCGGCTGATCGGCAGCCAGTTCACCCGTCTCGCGGAGAGACGGACCGGCCGGGACTCGTCGGCGGTGGCCCGGCTCGCCGCCGAGTCCGACGCCGAGGCCGAGCTGGACGACACCCTGGAGCTGGTCAGCTTCGCGGTGGAGGGGCAGGAGTACGCGCTGCCGATCGACCAGGTGCAGGAGATCGTGCAGGCGCCCGAGTCGGTCAGCCACGTGCCCAACGCGGGCAGCCGGGTGCTCGGGGTGATCGACCTGCGCGGCCGGCTGCTGCCGGTGGTCAGCATGCGCCGGGTCTTCGGGCTGCCGGTGACGCCGCTGGAGCCGCAGAACCGGATCGTGGTGGTCGCCATCGACGGCGGGGTGGTCGGCGTGGTGATGGACACCGTGCGGGAGGTGCTGCGGGTGCCGCACGAGCTGGTCGCCCCGCTGCCCGGTGTGGTCGCCGGGGAGGGCCGCAAGACCGAGGTGGAGTCGGTGTGCCGGCTGGAGGACGGCAAGCGGCTGGTCTCGGTGCTGAGCGTGAACCGGATGTTCGACTCGCCGGAGGTCCGCAACGAGATCGAAGGGTACCGGCAGGAGGACGAGCTGGACATGATCGAGGAACCCGGTGACGCCGTCGACGACGACGGGCGCGGTGACGAGGAACTGTTCGTGGTGTTCCGCCTCGACGACGAGGAGTACGCGGTCGACGTCGACGCGGTGCAGGAGATCATCCGGGTGCCGGAGGCGCTGATCCGGGTGCCCAAGTCCTTCGACTTCGTGGAGGGTCTGGTCAACCTGCGCGGCACCGTGCTGCCGGTGGTGGACCTGCGGACCAGGCTGGGGCTGGGGCGTACCGACCGCGACGAGCGGCAGCGGATCGTCGTGCTGATCATCGGCGGGGTGCGGACCGGCTTCATCGTCGACTCGGTGGCCGAGGTGGCCCGGGTCGGGCGCAACGTCCTGGAACCGGCGCCGGAGCTGTCGGCGGAGCAGGCCCGGGTGGTGTCGCGGGTGGCGAACCTGCCGGACCAGCAGCGGATGCTCCTGCTCGTCCAGGTGGAGCAGTTACTCGCCGCCGACCAGGCGGACCAGGCCGCCGGGCTGTGCGGCACCGTCCCCGACGAGGTCCTCGTCGGGGTCTGATCCTCACCGGAGGTCCCCATGCCCACGTCCGTGCTGGTGGTGGACGACTCGGCGCTGATGCGGCGAGCACTCAGAGGCATCCTCGCCGAAGCCGGTGGTTTCGAGGTGCAGACCGCCCGCAACGGGGTGGACGCCCTGGAGCAACTGGGCCGGTCGCGCCCGGACGTGGTGACCCTGGACATCAACATGCCGGAGATGGACGGGCTCACCTGCCTGGCGAAGATCATGGAGGAGCAGCCCACCCCGGTGGTGATGGTCTCGTCGCTGACCGAGCACAACGCCCTGGTCACCCTGGAGGCGCTGGAGTTGGGCGCGGTGGACTACGTGCCGAAACCGGGCGGAACGGTGTCGCTGAACATCGACGACGTCGCGACCGAACTGGTCAGCAAGGTGCGTAGCGCCGCGTCGGCGAAGCTCAAGCGGGCCGGCGGGCTGACCGCCCGGATCCGGGCCCAGTCGAGCCGGCCGCCGGCCGCTCCGCCACGGCGCGAGGTCAGTGCCGTCGGGTCGGTGGACCTGGTGCTGATCGGCTCCTCCACCGGAGGCCCGGCGTTGCTGTCCGATCTGCTACCGGCGCTGCCGGGCACGCTCGGCGCCCCGGTGGTGGTGGCCCAGCACATCCCGGCCTCGTTCACCGGAGCGCTGGCCCGCCGGCTCGACGAGATCTGCCCGCTCCGGGTGCACGAGGTCGACCGGATCATGACGGTCCAGCGCGGCAACATCTACATCGGCCGGGGCAACGCCGACGTGGTGGTGGCCCGGCGTACCGACGGCCTGATCGTCAAGACCGTGCCGGCCGCCGCCGAGTATCGCTGGCATCCGAGCGTGGACCGGCTGGTCGCCTCGGCCCGGCGGTACGTCGACCCGGCGCGGCTGGTCTGCGCCCTGCTCACCGGCATGGGCGACGACGGGGCGACCGAGATGGCCGAGGTCAAGAACGGCGGTGGCCGCACCATCGCCGAGGCCGAGGAGACAGCAGTGGTCTGGGGCATGCCCGGGGAACTGGCCCGCCGGGGCGGAGCAACGGCCGTGCTGCCGTCCTACGAGATCGCCGGCCGGCTGGCCGACTGGGTCCGCTGAGCGACGCGAGGGAGAGGTCGATCACGATGGGACTCGTCCGCAAACAGGCGCCGGAACAGCCGGAGGAGGCACCGGAGCGGCCCTCGGCCGAGGCATTGCTGAGCCGGCTGGACGACCCGGACGCCGATCAGCGCCGGGAGGCCGCGCTGGGTCTGGAGGGGGCGGCCGAGGCGGTGCCGGCCCTGCTGACCCGGGTGAGCGCCGAGGAGGACCCGCGAGTCCTGGAGTCCGTCCTCACCACGCTCGCGGCGCACGACACCGACGAGGTCGCGGCCGGTCTGGCGGTTCATCTCGCGAGCGACGAGGCGGCCCTGCGCACGGCTGTCGCCGCCGCTCTGGCCACCATGCCCCGGTCGGTCCCGGCGCTGCTGCCGGCCCTGCTGGCCGCCCCGGACCACGACGTCCGGGTGATGACCGCGATGGTCCTGGCCGACCTGCAACATCCGGAGGCGCATGCCTGGCTGGTCCGGATGATCGAGGACGATCCGCATCCCAACGTGGTGACCGGCGCCATCGACGCGCTGTTGCCGTCGGCCGACGCCGACGACGTGCCGCTGCTGGAACAGGCGGTGGAGCGGTTCCCGGACGATCCGTTTCTGCGATTCACCGTTCAAGCGGCACTGCCCCGCCTGAACGAGACGGCGCGATGACGAGCGCGACCGCCGGAGCCACGCTCTCCGACGCCGACTTCACCCGCTTCTGCGAGTACTTCTACAAGCGCACCGGCATCCACTTCACACCGGGCAAGCGGTACTTCGTGGACAAGCGGATCGAGACGTGCATCCGTAACTCCCGGTACGACACGTTCGCCTCCTGGTTCGCCGCCCTCCGGACCTCCGACCGGGGCGACATGGTGCAGGACCTGATCAACCAGTTGACCGTCAACGAGACGTACTTCCTCCGCGAGGACTACCAGTTCGACGCGATGCTCAGCACGGTGCTGCCGAACGTGCTGGCGGCCCGGGGCGGGGTGAACCGGATCGTCGGGCCGGTGAAGATCCTCTCGCTGCCCTGTTCGACCGGGGAGGAGCCGTACTCGATCGCTCTGCGCCTGCTGGAGGAGTGGAGCGAGATCGACCATGTGGACGTGGAGATCCACGGCGCGGACATCGACAGCGAGGTGCTGGCCAAGGCGGGACACGCCAGTTACGGCGAGCGCTCGTTGCAGCGGGTGCCGAAACCGTGGCTGGCGAAGTACTTCGTCTCCGTCGGCTCCGGCCGTTATCAGGTCGAGGAGGGCATCCGTGGTGCGGTCACCCTGCACCGGGTGAACATCTGCGACACCGCGGCGATGCGGGCCTTCCGCGACTTCGACGTGATCTTCTGCCGCAACGTGCTCATCTACTTCGACGAGCTGTCCAGCCGGCGCGCGGCGGAGAACCTCTACGGGGCGATGCGTCCCGGCGGCTACCTCTTCCTCGGCCACTCCGAGTCGATGAGCCGGATCTCCCCGATCTTCACGCCGACCCGCCTGCCGGAGGGCCTCGTCTACCAGCGACCGACCGGAGCCAAGTGATGACCTCGGACAGCGTGACCCGGGCCCGGGTGCTCGTGGTCGACGACGCCGCCACCGTGCGGCTCTACCACTCCAGCCTGCTCGGCGGCGCCGGGTTCGAGGTGAGCGAGGCGGCCAACGGGCTGGAGGCCGTGGAGGCGGCGCTCGGGACCGAGTTCGACCTGTTCGTGGTCGACGTGAACATGCCGAAGATGAACGGATACGCCTGCGTCGAGTCGCTGCGGTCGGAGACCGTCCGCAGCGCCGCCCCGGTCGTGATGATCAGCACCGAGGACCGGCCCGGGGACGCCGACCGGGCCTACCGGGCCGGCGCGAACCTCTACCTGGTCAAACCAGTCGCCGGGGATCGCCTGGTGCGGGTGGCCACGATGCTGACGGCCGTCAAGGAGGCCGTGGCATGAACCCGCTGCTCGCTCAGTTCCTGGCCGAGGCCAACGACCTGCTCGCCCAGGTGGACGAGGGGCTGCTCCAGCTGGAACGGGATCCCGGTGATCCCGAACTGGTCAACGAGGTGTTCCGGGCCGCGCACACCTTCAAGGGCTCGTCCGGGCTCTTCGACTTCCCCGAGCTGACCCGGCTCACCCACGCCGCCGAGGATCTGCTCGACGCGGTCCGTGGCGGGCGGCTCGCCCTCGACTCCGGGATGACCGACGACCTGCTCGCGTCGTTCGACCTGATCCGGGGCTGGCTGGCGCATGTCACCGCGCACGAGCGGCTGCCGGCCGGCGCCGGCACCGAAGCGGCCGGCCTGATCACCCGGTTGCGGGCCCCGCTGGGAGGCGAGGCGGTGGCGGCCCCCACCACCACGGCCGGCCCGGCGCCGGTGATCAGCACGGCCCCGGAGTGGCTGGCCTGGCTGGACGCCGAGTGGCTCACCGAGATCGCGAGCTGGCTGGCCACCACCTCGTCGACGATGAGGTTCGTGCGCTACCTGCCGGACGACGACTGCTTCTTCCGGGCCGAGGACCCGTTGCACCTGGTCCGGCAGGTGCCCGCACTGGAACGGCTCGGCCTGATCCAGCCGGAACAGTGGCCGGTTCCCGACGACTACGACGAGTACACCTGCCTGATCTCCTTCGTGGTGGCCACCCGGGCGTCGACCGGTGAGCTGGAGTACCTGTTCCGCTACGTGCCCGACCAGATCCAGATCGTCGAACTGGACTCGGACGCGATCACCCGGCACCTCAGCGGCGAACCGCCGCTGCACACCGAGGAGGCGATCGCCGTCGCGGTCACCCCGGTGATCGACTCCGCGCTGGCCGCCGACGCGCGGGCCGTCCTGCACGCCGCGCACCGCATGCTGACCATGGAGGACCTGGTCGTCGAGGGTGCCCGGCTGGCCTCGGTCCGGCACGCGGTCGCTTCGGCGGCCTGGGCCCTGGGCGTGCCGGTCGACCTGGCCGAGGCCGGGCCGCCCGCGCTGATCGCGGCGGTCGACCTGCTGGCCGGCGAGGCGGCCCCGGCCCCGGTCGCGGCGGTGGCGCCGGTGCACGACACGCCGGTCCGGGCCGAGGACCGGGTCGAGGGCCGCGCCGACGATCCGGGTGGCCAGGTCGGCATCCGGGTGCTCAAGGTCGACCAGGAGAAGGTGGACCGGCTGATGGAGCTGGTCGGCGAGCTGAACGTGGCCAAGAACGGGCTCACCTTCCTGGCCGCCGCCGCCGAGGAGGAGTTCGGCAGCCGGGCGCTCAGCCGCCGGATCAAGGATCAGTACGCCGGCATGCACCGGATCGCCGAGGAACTCCAGGCCGCCGTGATGGATGTCCGGATGCTGCCGCTGTCGGTGGCGTTCAGCCGGTTCCCGCGGCTGGTCCGTGACCTCAGCCGGCGGCTCGGCAAGACCATCGAGCTGGTCACCGAGGGCGGCGAGACGATGGCTGACAAGGATGTCATCGAGGCTCTCGGCGACCCGCTGGTGCACCTGGTGCGCAACAGCCTCGACCACGGCATCGAACCGCCCGACGAGCGGAGCGTACGGGGTAAGGCGCCCACCGCCCGGCTCACGCTCACCGCGGTCGCCGACGGGGACGCGGTCATCGTCGAGGTGGCCGACGACGGCCGTGGCGTCGATCCGGAGCGGGTCAAGCACAAGGCGTACGAGAAGGGTCTGATCTCCGAGGAGGAGCTGGAGACCCTGAGCGACACCGACGCGGTGGATCTGGTGTTCCGCCCCGGGTTCTCCACCGCCGACCAGGTGTCCGACCTGTCCGGCCGGGGGGTCGGGATGGATGCCGTCCGGGCCAGCGTGGAGAAGCTCGGCGGCAGCGTGACCATGCGCTCGAAGCTGGGCCAGGGCACCTCCACCCGGCTGCGGCTCCCGCTGTCGATGGCGGTCACCCAGGTGATGGTGGTCAGCGTCGCCGGCCAGCGGTTCGGTATCCCGGTGGACCTGGTGGTGGAGACGGTCAAGGTGCCGGCCGGCGGGATGGGCCGGGTGCTGCACCAGGACGTGGTGATGATGCGCGGCGAGGTGGTCCCGGTGATCGACCTGGCCCGTGCCCTGGACATGCCCTGGTCGCTGGCCGAGGGCGCGGACCGCCCGATCCTGGTGGTGAGTGTCAACGGCCAGCGTGTCGGCCTGCTGGTCGAGCAGTTCCACCGCGAGGTGGACGTGATCCTGAAACCGATGGAGGGCCTGCTGGCGTACGCCGCCGAGTTCTCCGGCACCGCGTTGCTCGGTGACGGCCTGGTGCTGCTGGTGCTCAACATGAAGGAGGTGCTCGGTCTTGCCGCTCGAGTTGCATGAGGAGACCGCGAACCTGGTCGGGGTGGTCACCGTCGACGAGGTCGAGCCGCTGGTCGTCTGGCTGCGCAACGCCAAACGGCCCCGGGTCGCCCTGCGCCGTTGCAACCATCTGCACACCGGCGCACTCCAGGCTCTGCTTCTTTTCCGTCCGAAGATTTCTTCAGCACCGAGTGACGCCTTCCTGGCCTCGCAGGTGTTGCCACTGCTCACCGGGGGCGGTGGTCCAGCCATCAAGCAGGGAAGTGATTCCTCATGACCACTGTGATGCTCGTCGACGACTCCGCCACCATGATCATGAGCCTCAAGTCGATCCTCACCAAAGCCGGGTACACGGTGGAGACCGCCGGCCACGGCAAGGAGGCCCTGGACAAGCTCGGCAAGGGCGTCAAGCCGAACCTGATCATCAGCGACGTCAACATGCCGCAGATGGACGGGATCACCTTCGCCCGCGAGGCCCGCAAGGCCCCCGGCATGCGGTTCACCCCGATCCTGATGCTGACCACCGAGTCGGAGCAGACCAAACGGGCCGAGGCGAAGGCCGCCGGCGCCACCGGCTGGCTGGTCAAGCCGGTCGGCCCGGACCAGCTCCTCGGTGTGATCAAGCAGGTTCTTCCCGGGGCCTGAGCGGACCGGTAGAGGCGAAACGGAGGTATCGCATGGCAGGCCTGCTCCGGAAGCTCTCGATGACTTCCGCCGAGCCGCAGGACGACGGGCTGCGCGGCGATGTGGTGGCGGCGGCCCTCGACGCCGTCCCGTCCTACTGTGACGTGGTCGACGGCCATGTGCGCGACGTCATCGATCAGACCGGGGAGGCCGCGGAGGCGATCGTCCGGCAGCTGTTGAAGGTCGACTCGCTGGCGGAGGTGATGGCCGGGGACGTGGCCCAGCTGGCCGGCACCCTCAGCCGCACCGAGACCGAACTGAGCCGGATCACGTCGAGCAACGACCAGCTCGTCGGCCGGCTGATCGCCTATTTCCTGCATCGCGACCACCAGATCCGCACCCTGGTCGATCAGATGCGCGACCTCGATCAGCACGTCAAGCAGATCGAGGAGGTCAGCCGGGCGACCAACATCCTGGCCCTCAACGCGATGATCGAGGCGGTCCGGGCCGGGGAGGCAGGGGAGGGTTTCTCGGTCGTCGCCGACGAGGTCCGCAAGCTGGCCCACCGCTCCGCCGAGGCCGCCCACGGCATCGGCTCCAGCATCGGCGACCTGACCGCCAAGCTGGACGGGGTGCTCTCCGACGACACCCAGTTCGACCGGGCGGCGGATCTCGCGCCGGCTGACGAGGAGACCGCGATGACCCGGCGGCTCGGTGGCATCGCCAACGCCCAGCGAGAGATGTCGGAGATGGTCACCAGCATCCTCAAGGACACCGTGACCGCGGCCGAGCACGTGCGGACCAGTTCCGGCGCGCTCAGTTCGGAGACCACCGGCGCCGTCGGGCACGTCCAGTTCCAGGACATCAGCCGGCAGATGCTGGAACATGTCGCCGAGGCGGTCGCCGACGTCCGGAGACAGACCGAGGACGTCGGCAGGTACGTCCGTGGCGCCCTCACCGAGGAGGAACTCCTCTCCCGGGTGATCAGCGTGGAGGATCTGCGGAGACGGCACGTGATGTCCCGGCAGCGGTCCACCCACGCCCAGGAGACCGGCGGCCCGGTCCAGAACGACGCCGAACCGCTCATCGAACTGTTCTGACCAGCCCGTCGAGAGGTACCCCATGGCCCGCGCCGAGGATCACGGCCAGGATCGGCCGACCGAGAAGGACGCCGTGAAGGCCCTCGCCGACCTGGTCGGCGCGCAGATGGCCGAGGGACTGTGGAACCTGTCGGTGCAGGCGCTCGGCCTGCACCGACCGGTCGAGACTCCGGCCGAGCTGCGGCGGGTCGCCGAGCACGTGATGGAGATCGGCGAGCTGAGCCGGGTCGCGGGCCGCTCGCTGAAGGTGCGGATCATCACCTACGAGGCCCTGGCCCGGACCGTCCAGGCCTGAGCCCGGACCGGCATAGCAAGATGAGCGCATGACATTCTCGCTGCCCATCCCGGCTGAGGCCAACGACCTGCTGAACCGTGACCCGCTCGCGGTGACCCTGGGCATCGTGCTGGACCAGCAGATCACCCTGGAGAAGGCGTTCACCTCGCCGTGGGTGCTGGCGCAGCGTCTCGGGCACACCCCGTCCGCCGCCGAACTGGCCGGCTTCGACCCGGAGGCGCTGGTCGCGATCTTCTCCGAGCCGCCCGCCCTGCACCGCTTCCCGAAGGCGATGGCGGCCCGGGCGCAGGAGGTGTGCCGGGTGATCACCGACGAGTACGACGGTGACGCCGCCGGGCTCTGGACCGGGGTGGCCGACGGCGCCGAGCTGTACCGGCGGATCCTCGCCCTGCCCGGCTTCGGCAAGCAGAAGGCGCAGATCTTCGTCGCGCTGCTGGGCAAGCTCTACGACGTGCGCCCGGACGGCTGGCGGGCGGCGGCCGGCGGGTACGGCGAGGAGGGCTCCTACAAGTCGGTGGCCGACATCGTCGACGCCGAGTCGCTGGGCCGCGTGCGCGCCTACAAGAAGCAGGTCAAGGCCGCGGCGAAGGCGGCTGAAGAGGCCTGAGTCCCGACCCGCTGGGCGGGACGGCCCGCCCGGTGGGAGGATGACGGGGTCGATCGGAGACCTCGCGTGAAGAAGCAACCGGTGTTGATCACCGACGCCGCTCGCAGCCAGGACGACCAGCTCCGCAGCCGGCAGATCCGCTACGTCACGATGATGAGTGTGCGCGCCGGGTGCCTGATCCTCGGCGGGGTCCTGATCAGCGCGCGCGTCCCGCTCCTGCCGCTCTGGCTGATCCTGTGCGCCCTCGGCATGGTGCTGCTGCCGTGGATGGCGGTGCTGATCGCGAACGACCGCCCGCCCAAGACCCGGGAGGAGCGGGCCGCCGACGCGGCGGCCCGCGAGGACGTGCGCCGCTCCCTGACCAGCCCGGCCCCGGAGCCGTCGCACGTCACCATCGACGCCGAGATCGTCGAGGAGGCCCGCCCGCGGGACTAGGTCCTGGGTGGCAGACCCCACAGGACCTAGGCTCCGGGTGGCGCCGGGCGGGCTCCGATCCGGGAGACCGCCGCCGCGCCGAGCACGCCGCCGGCCCGCAGCGCCGCCTCCGGGCCCGCGCCGGTGGACCAGGCGCTGAGCAGCCCGGCCGCGAAGGCGTCACCGGCCCCGGTCGGGTCCTTGACCGGCACGGTCTCGGCCGGCACCGTCCACAGGCCGCCGTCCCGGGACGCCCACAGCGCCCCGTCGCCGCCCCGTTTCAGCACCACGTTGCGCACGTGCGCGGTCAACCGCACCGCCTGTTCGGCGGCCGAGCCCGGCCCGGCCAGCACGTCCGCCTCGTCGGCGTTGCACAACAGCAGTTCGGTGTCGCGTACCCAATCAAGGAAATCCCCGGCGGACCGCAACGGTGCCGCGGACGCCGCGTCGACGCTCACCCGCAGTCCCCGCCCGGCGGCGGCGGTGAGGGCCGCCAGGCCCGCCGGACGGGAACCGGCATGCAGCAGCGGATAGCCGGACAGGTGCAGGTGACCGCCCCGGGCGGCGCCGGCGACGGCCGCGGTGACGTGCTCCGGGCCGATCCGCAGGGACGCGCCCCGATCGGTGATCATGGTGCGCTCGGTGACGCCGGTGAGCACCACCACGCTGCCGGTGGCCACCCCGGGCAGCACCTCGACCGCACACCGCACCCCGGCCGCGGTGAGTTCGGCCACCCGGTCCCGGCCGGGCTGGTCGTCGCCGACCGCCGCGATCAGGGTGACCTCCCGCCCGGCGTGGGCCAGCCAGGCCGCCGTGTTCGCGGCCTGGCCACCACCGGCGACCCGGATCGCCGCGTCCGTGTCCGAGCCCGGCTGGATCTCTCCGGCGTGCTCGACCAGGACGTCGGTGACCAGGTCGCCGACCACCAGGATCATTACGCGGGTACGGCGAAGCCGAGCGGTGCGGCCGAGCTGTCCCCGGCCGCCGCGGCGATCTTCGCGGCCAGTGCCGCGTTGCGCAGGATGATCCGGATGTTGACCTCCAGGCTCTTCCCCTCGGTGCTGGAGTGGAAGTGGCCCAGCAGGAACGGGGTGACCGCCTTGCCGGTGATGTTCTGCTCGGCCAGCAGGCCGAGGCCGGTGGCCAGGGTCCGGTCGTGCAGCGCCGGGTCGAGCTGCTCGTCGGTGGGCAGCGGGTTGGCCAGCACCAGCGCGCCCTCGGTGACGCCCTGGTCGGCGCGCGCGGAGATGAAGTCGGCCACCTGCTCGGGCGAGTCGAGCGCCCAGTCGATGTCGAAGCCGCCGTCGGTGATGAAGAAGCCGGGGAAGCGGCGGGTCCGGTAGCCGGCCACCGACACGCCGAGCGTCTCCAGCCGCTCCAGGGTGGCGCCCACGTCGAGGATCGACTTGACCCCGGCGCAGACCACCACGATCGGGGTGCGGGCCAGGGCGGTCAGGTCGGCGGACTCGTCGTAGGTGACGTTCGCCTCCCGGTGCACCCCGCCGAGCCCGCCGGTGGCGAACACGCCGATGCCGGCGGCCGCCGCGATCGCGCTGGTGGCGGCGACCGTGGTGGCCCCGTCGGCGCGCCGGGCGGCGGCGATGGCCAGGTCCCGCACCGACAGCTTGGCCACCGACTCGGCCGAGGCCAGCCGCTCGACCTGGTGGTCCTCCAGGCCGACGATCACCTCACCGTCGATCATGCCGATGGTGGCCGGGACGGCGCCGTTGTCCCGGACGGCCTGCTCGATCTCCCGGGCGACCCGGATGTTGTCGGGGTGCGGGAGGCCGTGCGAGATGATCGTGCTCTCCAGAGCCACCACCGGACGGCCGTCCCGGCGGGCACGGGTCACGTGCTCGCCGTATCGAATCGCGAAGTCAGTCACCGGTAAACCGTACGACTCTCGGGTCTCTCGCCGACGTTGGACCGGTCCGGCGTGAGGTGTCAGACTTACGGGCTGGAGCTTGGCTTTCCTCAGACCCGGCTTTTCCCGGTCAGACTCGGCTTTCTCCGTCAGACCCGGCTTTTCTCAGAAGGGCAGATAACCGTGAGCACCCAGATCCTCGAACGTCCGGAGACCCAGGACACCGACACCGGTCCGGAGATGTTCCACTACGTGCGCAAGGAGAAGATCGCGGAGAGTGCCGTGATGGGCAACTACGTGATCGCGCTGTGCGGCGAGACGTTCCCGGTGACGAAGTCGCCGAAGCCCGGGTCCCCGGTGTGCCCGCAGTGCAAGGAGATCTACGAGGCGATGAAGGCCTGATCCGGGCGTGACGGGCGGATACGCACTGCTCGTCGCGGATCTGATCGGTGTCGCGGTGTTCGCCGCGTCCGGCGCTTCGGCCGCCGTCGCGAAACGGCTCGACCTGTTCGGGGTCGCGTTCGTCGGTTTCGCGGCCGCGCTCGGGGGTGGCATCCTGCGCGACCTGGTGATCGGCGCGGTGCCTCCGCTGGCGTTCGCCGACTGGCGGTACGCGATCACCGCGGTGACCGCCTCGGTCGCGGTCTTCTGGCTGCACCCGGCTCTGCACCGGGTGCGCCGGACCGTGCTGGTCCTGGACGCCGCGGGCCTGGGCCTGTTCACCGTCACCGGCACGCTGAAGGCCCTGGAGGCAGGGTTGCCGGCGGTCGGCGCCTGCCTGGTGGGGATGCTCACAGCGATCGGCGGTGGCCTGACCCGCGACCTGCTCACCGGTGAGATCCCGGCGGTTCTGCAACGAGAGATCTACGCGGTGGTCGCCCTGTGCGGCGCCGTGCTGGTGGCCGTCCTGTACCGGTTCGGCCAGGCACATCTGCTTCCGCTGGCGGCGGCGGCCGTGGCGATCACCGGGCTGCGGATCCTCGCGCTGTACCGGCGATGGTCGGCTCCGGTGGCGGCGCCGTAACCGGCGAACCGCAACGTTCCACGGCTATGCTGGACCCCGCCTCCGCGCCCTTCACCGCGGAGGCTTTTCCGTGGAGAAGGGATCTTCGCAGCTTGAGCCCGCCTGTGCCGAACCTGGAGATCTTTCCACCGCTGCGGGACTGGCAGCGCAAGGCGATGGTGACGTATCTCCGTCGCCGTTCCGAGGACTTCATGGCCGTGGCGACCCCCGGCGCCGGCAAGACCACCTTCGCGCTGCGGATCGCGGCCGAGATGCTCGTCGACGGCACCTGCGACGCGGTCACCGTGGTCTGCCCGACCGAGCACCTGAAGACGCAGTGGGCGCAGGCGGCGGCCCGGGTCGGCATCCAGCTCGACCCGCGGTTCCGCAACTCGGACGTGCACTCGTCCCGCGACTTCCACGGTGCGGTGCTGACGTATGCCCAGGTCGGCATGGCCCCGGCCGTGCACAAGCGGCGCACCCTGGCCCGCCGCACGTTCGTGATCCTCGACGAGATCCACCACGCCGGCGACTCCCGGACGTGGGGCGACGGGGTCAAGGACGCCTTCGAGCCGGCCGAGCGGCGCCTGCTGCTGACCGGCACCCCGTTCCGGTCCGACGAGAACCCGATCCCGTTCGTGCTCTACGAGCGCGGTCAGGACGGGGTGCAACGATCAAAGGCCGATTCGGTGTACGGGTACGCCGACGCGCTGAAGGACCGGGTCGTCCGCCCGGTGCTGTTCATGGCCTACTCGGGGGAGACCCGGTGGCGCACCAACGCCGGTGACGAGCTGGCCGCCCGTCTGGGCGAGCCGATGACCAAGGACCTGGTCGCGCAGGCGTGGCGGACCGCACTGGACTACCGGGGCGAGTGGATGCCGCAGGTGATGCGGGCCGCCGACTCCCGGCTCTCCAGGATCCGCGAGCACGGCATGCCGGACGCCGGTGGCCTGGTGATCGCGAGTGATCAGACCGCGGCCCGGGCGTACGCGAAGCTGCTCCACGAGATCTGCGGCGAGCCGGCCACCGTGGTGCTCTCCGACGACGACGGCTCGTCGGGCCGGATCGCCGAGTTCGCCGACTCGGACAAGCGCTGGATGGTCGCGGTCCGGATGGTGTCCGAGGGTGTCGACATCCCGCGCCTGGCCGTCGGGGTGTACGCCACCAGCGCCTCCACCCCGCTCTACTTCGCCCAGGCGATCGGCCGGTTCGTCCGGGCCCGGCGCGAGGGCGAGACCGCCACCGTGTTCCTGCCCAGCGTCCCGCACCTGCTCGGGCTGGCCTCGGAGATGGAGGCGCAGCGCAACCACGTGCTGGGCGCGCCGAAGGAGAAGGACGGCCTGGACGACTCGACCCTGGAGCGGGCGCAGCGGGCCGAGGACGCCCTCACCGACCTGGACAAGAAGTTCGAGGCGCTGTCCGCGGTCGCCGAGCTGGACCACGTCATCTACGACGGCACCGCGTTCGGGATGGCGGCCCGCACCGGCACCCCGGAGGAGGCGGACTATCTGGGGCTGCCCGGCCTGCTCACCCCGGACGAGGTCACCACGCTGCTGAACAAGCGGCAGTCCGAGCAGATGGCCGCGCAGAAGCGGCAGCAGGCCGAGGAGGCGAAGAACGCCGAGCCCGTGGTCCGGGAGGCGGTGGTGCCGATGAGCGCCGGGGAGCGCCGCAACAGCCTGCGCCGTCAGCTGAACACCCTGGTCGCCGCACACCACCACCGGACCAATCTGCCGCACGGGAAGATCCACGCCGAGTTGCGGCGGATCTGCGGTGGCCCGCCCAGCGCCCAGGCCACCATCGAGCAGCTGGAGGAGCGGATCGCGACCATCCAGTCGTTCTGATGTACAGGAGACTTGACGTTAAGAGGACTTGACGTCAAGTCTCCTTAACATCAGAATAGAGGCATGACGACGACGCTGATGGATCGTTTTGTTCGCTGGAACCTGGACGCCGACGGTGACCTCTACGGTCGCGACGAGCGCGAGCGCCAGCGGTGGTACGAAGCGTCCACCGTGATGGCCCAGGTCCAGTCGATAGCCGTGCCGTGGGCCGCCGCCGCGCTGGTCTGGGCGGTCGGCGAGCCGGTCGCCAAGCCGCTGGTCCTGGTGCTGGCCGCGATCCTGCTCCCGGTCATGTTCACCTCGATCTGGGTGCAGACCAAGCGGGTCGACACGGTCCCCCGGGAGTGGACCGGCAAGCGTCTGCTGGTCTCCACCCTGCTCGGCCTGCCCTACCTGGTGTTCATCATCGGCTACCTGTTCCACGTCTACCCGGAGTCGACGATGTGGCGCTCGGCGCTGATCGGCGCGGTCCTCGGTGGCGCGGCCGGCGGGATCGCCCAGGCCGTGCACACCCGCCGGGCCCGCCGCCGGGACGCGGTGCCGGTCGGGGACGAGGACTGATGGCCCCGCCCGGCCCGGTCCGGTCCGCCGAGCCCGACGGCGCGATCGGGACCCGGATCAAGGAGGCCCGCAAGGCCGCCGGATTCACCCAGCAGAGTATGGCCGCCGAGGTTCAGGTCAGCCGGCAGACGGTGATCGCGATGGAGAGCGGCGACTACGCCCCCTCGGTCCACCTGGCCATCAAAGTGGCCCGGGCACTGGGGACCACGGTCGAGGCGCTCTGGGGGCCGTAGCGGCCGTCTCAGGGCGTGCGGCGAGGCACGCAGAAAGGGCGCTCCCGACCTCGGGGGCGCCCTTCCTTCGTCACGTCTTCAGTTGGGGGGACCGCTGCTGCTAGTTGCTGGAGTTCGACATCATGTCCGCACCGCGCCAGGTGAACTCGGGATCGGCCGTGTACTGCACCGCGATCTTCACCAGGTCATTGGCGTACCGGTTGGCGTGGTGGCCACAGAAAACCAGTTCACTGCCACCCGCCAGGGTCAAACGGAGCTTCCCGGCTGCATTGCAGCGGTCGCACCGTTCATCGGCTGCGGGGCCGGCCACACTTCCGGCCGGCGGCGTGAGGGTCGGGGTCATCGCCTTCCTCCTCTGTTCGTCACCGATGAACATGTTCCTCGGCTACTGCTCACACATCGTGCAACACCCTGCACCGTTGCAGCCTTCCCACTGTGCCCCGGGGGGACCGAGGTCACACCGGCCATCCGGGCCCGGTGCGGTGGTTCCAGCTAGTGTGCCGTGATCCAAGGGTGCCACGTCAACGATCACTTCTGCACAACGGTCTGATCACCACCCGTTGATGTACGGGTGGTGACCATTCAGACACGGAATGTTGACTGATCGGTCTAGTCCAGGTAGTCGCGCAGAACCTGCGACCGCGACGGGTGCCGCAACTTGGACATCGTCTTGGACTCGATCTGCCGGATCCGCTCACGGGTCACCCCGTAGACCTGGCCGATCTCGTCCAGCGTGCGCGGCTGACCGTCGGTCAGGCCGAACCGCAGCCGCACCACGCCCGCCTCGCGCTCGGAGAGCGTCTGCAGCACCTGCTGGAGCTGATCCTGCAGCAGCGAGAACGAGACCGCGTCGACCGCGACGACCGCCTCGGAGTCCTCGATGAAGTCACCGAGCTGGCTGTCGCCCTCGTCGCCGATGGTCTGGTCCAGCGAGATCGGCTCCCGAGCGTACTGCTGGATCTCGAGGACCTTCTCCGGAGTGATGTCCATCTCCTTCGCCAGCTCCTCCGGGGTGGGCTCACGGCCCAGGTCCTGGAGCAGCTCACGCTGGATGCGGCCGAGCTTGTTGATGACCTCGACCATGTGCACCGGGATGCGGATGGTGCGGGCCTGGTCGGCCATGGCGCGGGTGATGGCCTGCCGGATCCACCAGGTGGCGTACGTGGAGAACTTGTAGCCCTTGGTGTAGTCGAACTTCTCGACGGCGCGGATCAGGCCGAGGTTGCCCTCCTGGATCAGGTCCAGGAACGCCATGCCGCGACCGGTGTAGCGCTTCGCCAGCGACACCACGAGCCGCAGGTTGGCCTCCAGCAGGTGGTTCTTGGCCCGCTCGCCGTCCCGGTTGATCCACTTGAGGTCGCGCTCGAAGTTGCGCTCGAGCGACTCCTCGCCCTCGTCGGCGGCCCGCAGCCGCTCGGCGGCGTAGAGGCCGGCCTCGATCCGCTTGGCGAGCTCGACCTCCTGCTCCGCGTTGAGCAGCGGAACCTTGCCGATCTGCTTGAGGTAGGCGCGGACCGAGTCGGCCGAGGCGGTCAGCTCCGCGTCCCGGCGGGCCTGCTTGAGGGCCTCGGACTCCTCGTCGTCCCACTCGAAGTCGCCGTCGGTGGCCGAGCTGGCGGCGTCGGTCGCGGCGGCCGCGACCATCGCGGCCGGCTCCTCGACCACCACGTCCTCGACAGCGGCGGCCAGCTCCTCGGGGCTGATCTCCTCGCCCGGAGCGCCCTCGCCGGCCTTGCCGGGCGCCGCCTTCTTCACGGGGCCGGTGGCCTTCGCGGCGGCGGCCTTGCGGACCGGCGCCGCCTTCTTCGCCGGGGCGGCCGCGGGGGCCGCCTGCTTCGGGGCGGGCGCCGTCTTCTTGACCGGTGCGGTCTTGGCGGTGGTGGCTCGGGACGCCGGGGTGGTCGCGCGGGCCGCGGCGACCTTACGGCGGGTGCTGGCGGAACCGTCGACCACGACGGTGACGCCGGCGTCCACCAGCCCGCGCAGGATCTTCTTGGCCTGCGCCGGGTTCACCGAGGCGGACTCGAGCGTGTGCGCTACCTGGGCCGATGTGAGTTGCCCGCCAGCACCCTGAGCATGGGTGATCAAGGCCTCGGTGAGAGAGCGAACGTCGGCACCGTTCTGGTGGGCTTCTGTCACGAATGACCTTCCGGAGGCGATGAGGTTGGGCACGGCCATGGTCCAGCGCAGCACGCGGGGGCGAGTGAGCCGGAATCGGTTTTGGAGACTCCCGGGTCACGGACCGTCCCGGTGGTGTCTGGTCCGTGAAGCGGGTGCAGGGGTGAATTGTAGCGCTGCTTACCGAGATCCTCCGCCCACAGCACGCCGCCGGAGCCCGGCGACCTCGCCGAAGACGCCTGACGCGAGAATGGTATCGGCGGAAAGGACCCATACGTGAGTGAGATTCCGGTGGTATCGACACCTGACGAGTTGTTGGCGATCGCCCTCCCGGTGGCGCGCGAGGCGGCCGCGACGGCCCGCCGGATGCGGGACGAGGCGATCGGCGACGTCCAGACGAAGAGCACCGACACCGACGTGGTGACCGCGGCCGACAAGGCGGTCGAACGGCAGGTGGTGGACGCACTGCTGGCGCTGCGGCCGGGCGACGGGGTGCTGGGGGAGGAGTACGGCGACTCGGCCACCGTGGCGCCGGGCGCGGTGCGCTGGATCCTGGACCCGATCGACGGCACGGTGAACTACCTGTACGGCCTGCCTCAGTACGCGGTCTCGCTGGCCGCCGAGGTGGACGGCGCGGTGGTGGCCGGCGTGGTGATCAACGCGGCCACCGGTGACGAGTGGACGGCCACCCGGGGCGGCGGAGCCTGGCGGGCCGGGCGGCGGCTCACCGGCTCGGCCCGGACCACCCTGGACCAGACCCTGGTCGGCACCGGGTTCGGTTACGACCCTCGGCGGCGAGCCCATCAGGGTGCAGTTCTGGCCCGCCTGATCACCCGTGTGCGTGACATCCGCAGATTCGGTGCGGCGGCCCTGGACCTCTGCCACGCTGCCGAGGGGTCGCTCGATGCCTATTTCGAGAAGGGACTGAATCTGTGGGACCACGCGGCCGGCGGCTTGATCGCGGCGGAGGCCGGACTCACCGTGGCCGGGCTCTCCGGGGCGCCGGCCGGCAAGGAGATGCTCGTCGCGGCGCCACCGGCGATCTTCCCGGCCCTGCACGCGGCGCTCGTCGAGCTGGACGCCGCGGGCGGGGCGTAGGGACCCCCGGACTACTCGCTGTCCTTGGGGGCCTCCTCGACCGGCTTGAGGCACGAGCCGGGCGGCAGGGTCGGCTCGCCCATCGCGCCGAGGGACTGGTTCACCTCGGTCGTGGTGGCGAGCTGCTGGAACTGGTTGCCGATGACGATGTCGATGACGTCGCCCTCGCGCTTGGAGTTGTAGACCATCTTCGACTGGGCCAGGAAGTAGGCCCGCAGCAGCTGGGCGTCGCCGGCGGTCTCCGGGCCGAACCGGATCTCGGCGACACCGTCGAACTTGGTCTTGCTCTTGCCGGGGTTCTTCACGGTGAACCGCCGGTTCTGGAACTCGGTGGTCACCTGCTCGGCCAGGCCGGCCCGGGTGGTGCCGTTGTAGACCTTGACGGTGACGTCCACCGGGTCGGTCGGCAGCCGGATGTCGGCCAGCGGGGCCCCGGCGGGACACTCGCCGCCCGCCGAGAGACCACGCTGCGAGTCCCGGACGAGGGTGACGACGACGAAGACCACAGCGGCCACGGCGAGCACACCGACGACGACGAGCGCTCGGACGCGGGCAAAGCTCATGGGGCTGGCTCCAGGATCGGAAGAGGGAACCGGGTAAGGTGCCCGGACCTGTCGAGAGGTTAGCGTCTGTCCGCCAGGGGCGCGGAAACAGGGAATGCTTCCGGCGCGTTGACGATGATCCAGAGGCTGGTGCCCCTACTTTGATGTCGCCTCAGTCACATCGGGAACAATGTGCCGCCAGAGCGCGTACAACCCTGCCGCGACAGCGGTAGGGTTCCGCGCTCGCCACGGCCGTTTCCGGTGTAGAAACCGGTGTCGGAAATCGGCCGGCGGAACCGGGAACCGAAAGACTGTCAGCGGCGTTACAAACGCCAAATGACACATCGATACAGGAGAGTGAAAACCGATGGCCACCGACTACGACGCCCCGCGTCGCGATGAGGTCGACCTCGGCGAGGACAGCCTCGAGGAGCTCAAGGCCCGTCGCGCCGACTCGCAGTCGGGCGCAGTGGACGTCGACGAGGTCGAGGTGGCGGAGAGCTTCGAGCTGCCCGGCGCCGACCTCGCCGACGAGGAGCTCACCGTCAAGGTTCTGCCGATGCAGACCGACGAGTTCCGCTGCTCCCGCTGTTTCCTCGTGCATCACCGGAGCCAGCTGGCGACGGAGCGCAACGGGGAGCTGATCTGCCGCGAGTGCGCCTGAGCGCACTCGCGCGCAGCGCGGCACCACCACCCGATCGCGGCCACCGCGGTCGGGCGTACGAGGTTTGACACGGGGTTTGACCCTGGGGCGTGACCGGGAAAAGGACCGGTGACGCCCACGGGAAGGACGACGATGAGCCAGCCGGATCGTGCGACCGAGCCCGACACCGTGCCGGGTACCGAGATCGTGCCCGCCGCTGCCCGGATACCGGACGACGAGGTGGGCCGCACCGTCGCGGCTCTCACCGCGGACGATCTGGAGCCCGGCGGGCGACGCCGGCTCCTGGGCCGGCTCGCCGGCCACGTCCGCGGTAGTGGCGTGGGCCGGTTGTTCAAGCCGAGGGCGGCCGTCCGCTGGATCGCGGACCAGGTCGCCGAGGTGGCGCCGCACGTGCCGGTCCGGGACCGGGACACGCTGCGCCGGCACTTCCCGGGCATGGACGACCGGGAGCTGGCCGAGCGCCTGATCCGCAATGCCGCGCGGGCCACCGCCGGGGTCGGCGCGGCCGGTGGCGGGATCGCCGCGGTGGAGTGGGTCGCCGCACCGACCCTGCTGTCCGCGCCCGTGCTGCTGGCCACCGAGACGGTGGCGGTGGTGGCGATCGAGATCAAACTGATCGGCGAGCTGCACGAGCTCTACGGGCACCCGATCGGCGGGACCGGGCCGGAGCGCGCGGTCAAACTCGTCGAGGCGTGGTCCGGGCAGCGCGGGGTCAACCCGATGGTGCCCGGCGTCGGCGTGGCCAAGGTGCTGGGCACGGCGGCCCGCAAGGAGCTGCAGAAACAGCTGATGAAGCGGTTCGGGCGGAACCTGACGACGCTCGGCCCGATGCTGACCGGCGCGGCGGTCGCCAGTTACCTCAACCGGCGGGCCACCCGGACGGTCGGCGACAACGTGCACGCCGACCTGCGCAAGAAACCCCTCAGGACGACGTCCGTTCGGCCCGCGCTCGGCGACTGACCTCCAGCAGCGCGGTCGCCAGCTCGACCGGCCGGCGGGTGCTGACCACCCAGTACGGCGTGGGGTCGGCCGGATCGTCGAGCAGCACCTGCACGGCGGTGCCGATGGACGACTTCTGCACCACGAAGGCGAGCGGGTGGGCGCCCACCCCGAGCACCTCGCGCTTGCCGGCCGCGTCCAGCGCCACCACGTCGGAGATGTGCTCGACCGGCAGACGGGCGTCGTCGACCCGGAACTCGTCCGCGGTCACCTCGACCCGAAGTCGGCCCATCGGGGCCAGGATCAGCAGGCTGAGCGGGAGGAACACCGCGTACGGCAGCCAGATCGGCAGCTCCGGAGTGGCCAGCATCAACTCGGTCGCCAGCACCGCGCCCGCGCCGAGACTGGCCGGCCAGGCCCACCACGGGAGCCGGAGCCGTTCCTGATGGGCGGCCACCGTGCGGGCCGGGGACTCTGCTGTCACCCTCGAAGGGTACGGCGCGCCTCCGTGGCGTGACGCGGCAGGATGGCAGGGTAGTTGCCGCCCGCAGTGCCCGCGCCAGTGAGGAACACCCCGTGCCCGACGTGAACGTTCAGGTTCTCCGGCTCGACCCGGATCTGCCCCTGCCGGCCTACGCGCATCCCGGCGACGCCGGTGCCGACCTGGTCGCCGCCGAGGAGACCGAGCTCGCCCCGGGCGCCCGGGCGAAGGTCCGGACCGGAGTGGCGATCGCGCTCCCCGAAGGGTTCGTCGGGCTGGTGCACCCGCGCTCCGGTCTCGCCGCTCGGCTGGGGGTGACGGTCCTCAACGCGCCCGGTACGGTCGACGCCGGTTACCGCGGCGAGATCCTGGTGAACCTGATCAATCACGATCGGGAGACCACCGTCAAGATCTCCCGGGGCGACCGGATCGCCCAGCTCGTGATCCAGCGGGTGGAGCGTGCGGTGTTCCACGTGGTGGACACCCTCGACGACACCGCGCGGGGCGCCGGCGGGCACGGTTCGACCGGCGGCCACCAGGCCCTCTGAGCTCCGAAGAAGAAGGAAAGGCTGGCAGTGATGTTCTCCCGTAAGCGCGATGCCGCCAAGCACGTCCGTGCGGCTGACGCGCCGCCCTCGAAGGCGCTCGCCGACAGCCTCGCCTCCGACGGTGAGGCGCCGGCTCCCGAGTTCGGCCCGTGGGACGCCCGGCACGCCCCGGCCGGGGTGCAGCGCCTCGACCTGGGCAGCCTGCTGATCCCGGCGATCGAGGGCGTCGAGGTGCGGGTGCAGGCCAACCCGGAGGGTGGCGTGGAGCAGGTCGTCCTGGTGGACGGCGAGAGTGCCCTGCAGATCGGCGTGTTCGCCGCCCCGAAGACCGAGGGCATCTGGTCCGAGGTGCGCGAGGAGATCGCCGGCGCGATGGCCGCCGACGGGGTCGCCCCGCGCGAGGTGGACGGGAAGTACGGCGTGGAGCTGCACGCCCGGGTGAACACCCCGGACGGGCCGGCCGACGTCCGGTTCGTCGGTGTGGACGGCCCCCGCTGGATGGTCCGCGCGCTCTACCAGGGCGCCGCCGCCTCCGACCCGGGCCGTGAGGGTGTGCTCGGCGTGGTCCTGGAGGGCCTGGTCGTGGTCCGTGACAACGAGCCCCGCCCGGTGCGCGAGCCGCTGCCGATGCGGCTGCCGAAGGAGATGGCCGAGCAGCAGCAGGCCGCCGCCCAGGCCGAATAGGCGAGAGGTGGCCTAGATCACCGGGTTCCTCGGGCGTACCGTGGTCGTCGACGAAGGGTGACCGTGAAGTCATGACGACCGAAGAGCGCACCGGATTACGCCGGTTCCTGAGCCGGTTGACGGCGACCGACTCGGAGCTCGACGCCGAGGAGTTGCAGCGGGACAGCGCCAAGTGCGGCGCCGTCCCGGCCGGCGACTGCCGCCGAGGTCAGGTCGTCTCGGTTTCGGGGCGTTTGCGCACGGTGGCGTACACTCCACGGACCAACCTGCCTACGCTGGAGGCCGACCTCTACGACGGCAGCGATGTGGTCACGCTGGTCTTCCTCGGGCGCCGGTCCATCGCCGGCATCGAACCGGGGCGTCAGCTCACCGCGCGCGGACGGATCGCGATCCGGGACGATCGCAAGGTGATCTACAACCCCTACTACGAGCTGGAGGCGCCCCGGTGAGTGGCACCGAGCCACGCCACGTCGCGCACGAGTCGGTCGAGGAGCGCCTGTCCGGGGTGCTCGGCGAGGCCGAGGAGAAGCTCGCCGCGGAGATCATCGCGGAGCAGGATCTCCACGAGGTGAAGAAACGGCCCGAGGACGACGAGGACGAACTCCCGTCGATGAGCGAGCAGATCGCCGAACAGCTCGGCGGTGTCCGCGGCCTGATCGAGTCGAGCGTGCCGGTGCTCGCCTTCGTGCTGCTCAACGTGATCCTCAGCCTGGAGGCGCTCGGCCTGGAGAAGCGTGAGGCGCTGCTCTGGGCGATCGTCGGCTCGGTCGGCTCGGCACTGGCCATCGGCGGCGTCCGGCTGGCCCGCAAACAGCCGGTGCGGCACGCGGTCAACGGGCTGTTCGGCATCGCCCTCGGCGCCTGGCTGGCCTGGCGGACCGGCGACGCCAAGAACTTCTACCTGCCCGGCATCCTGCTCACCTTCGGCCAGACCGCGGTGCTGCTGCTGTCGGTGGCGATCCGCAAACCGCTGATCGGGTACGCCTGGGGCATCATGGCCAACAAGGGCAAACAGGACTGGTTCGGCAACACCCGGCTGTTCCGCACCTTCCAGTGGCTGACCGTGCTCTGGGCGGTGTCACTGAGCGTCCGGGCCGGCATCCAGGCCTACCTGTACTGGCTCGGCGAGGCGAACGCCATCGGTGTCGTCCGGATCCTGGTGAGCTGGCCGATCTACGCCGCCACGTTCGCCTTCACCATCTGGGCCATCCACCGCGTCACCTCGGCCCAGAAACACGCCGCCTAGTCCGAGCCGAGGACCACCGCCCGGACCTGGTCCTCCACCTCGCTGGTGCACACGAAGATCAGCTCATCGCCGGCCTCCAGCGGATCGTCCGGGGTCGGCGCCAGCACCCGCTTGCCGCGCAGGATGGCCACCAGTGCGGCGTCCCGGGGCATCGGCACCGCGCGGACCGGCTGACCCTCGTACGGCGCGTCCTTCGGCAGGGTGATCTCCACCAGGTTCGCCTCACCCTGCCGGAACGTCATCAACCGGACCAGGTCACCGACCGTCACCGCCTCCTCGACCAGCGCGGCCATCAACCGGGGCTTGCTGACCGCGACGTCCACCCCCCACTGCTCGGTGAACAGCCACTCGTTCTCCGCCCGGTTCACCCGGGACACCACCCGGGGCACCGCGAACTCGGTCTTGGCCAGCAACGACACCACCAGGTTCGCCTTGTCGTCACCGGTAGCCGCCACCACCACGTCACAACCGGCCAGATCGGCCTCCTCCAGGCTGCTCAGCTCACAGGCGTCGGCCAGCACCCACCGGGCGTCCGGCACCCGCTCCGGGCAGAACTGGCGGGGATGCCGCTCGATCAGCATCACCTCGTGCCCGTTGCCGATCAGCTCCTGGGCGATGGACCGGCCCACGTTCCCGGCTCCCGCGATCGCGATGCGCACGCCTTCAGTTCCCTTCCTTGTCGGCGCCCTGGGCGATGTCCAGCACCTGGTCGGCCATCTCGTCGGTGACCAGCATGTAGACCTGGTCGCCGTCCTGCAGCACGGTGGACGGCTGGGCCAGCGAACCCATCCCGAACCGGGACAGGTACGCCACCCGGGCGCCGGTCCGGTCCTCCAGCGACTTCACCGTCCGCCCGATCCAGTCCCGGTGCAACGGCGTCTCCACGATGCTGACCACACTGGTCGGGTCACGGAACACCTCCACCCGCTCATCCGGCACCAGGAACCGGTACATCCGCTCGGAAGCCCAGCGGATCGTCGCGATCGTCGGGATGCCCAGCCGCTCGTAGACCGCCGCGCGCCGGGAGTCGTAGATCCGGGCCACCACCCGGGACACACCGAACGTCTCCCGGGCCAGCCGAGCCGAGATGATGTTGGAGTTGTCGCCGCTGGAGACCGCCGCGAACGCGTCAGCCCGCTCGACCCCGGCGGCCCGCAGCACGTCCCGGTCGAACCCGATGCCGTTCACCGTCAGCCCGCCGAAACCCTCACCGAGCCGGCGGAAGGCCTCGGCGTCCCGGTCGATCACGGCGACCTGATGACCCTGGGCGTCCAGCTTCTGCGCGAGCGTCGAACCGAGCCGCCCGCAACCCATGATGACCACGTGCACGGTTCGTGCCCTCCCGAATCTCTGCCGACGGATGTGAGCCTGCCATGCCCCACCGAGCGCCGGGGTACGGGGCCGTACGCTAGGCACTCGTGGCAAGTACCACTTCTCTGGCCAAACGGCTGCTGCTCGGCAGGCCGTTCCGCTCCGACAAGCTCCAGCACACGCTGCTGCCGAAGCGGATCGCGCTGCCGGTCTTCGCGAGCGACGCGCTCTCCAGCGTGGCGTACGCGCCGGACGAGATCCTGCTGACGCTCTCGATCGCCGGCGCGGCCGCCTACGTCTACTCGCCGTGGGTGACCCTCGCCGTCGCCGTGGTCATGGTGACAGTGGTCGCCAGCTACCGGCAGAACGTGCACGCCTACCCGTCCGGCGGCGGCGACTACGAGGTGGCCACGGTCAATCTCGGGCCGAAAGCCGGCCTCGGAGTGGCCAGCGCCCTGCTCGTCGACTACATCCTCACCGTCGCCGTGTCCATCTCGTCCGGGGTCAGCAACCTCGGCTCCGTGGTCCCCTGGGTGGCCGAACACAAGGTGATCATCGCGATCATCGCCATCCTGGTACTCAGCGCGCTCAACCTCCGGGGCCTGCGGGAATCCGGAGTGGCGTTCGCGATCCCCACGTACCTCTTCATCGTGGTGATCGTCGGAATGATCCTGACCGGGCTGTTCCGGGTCTACATCCTCGGCGAGGACCTGCGCGCCCCGAGCGCCGGCCTGACCATCGTGGCCGAAGAGGACCACCTCAGCCAGTTCGCCTTCGCGTTCCTGCTGCTGCGCACCTTCTCCTCCGGCTGCGCCGCACTGACCGGGGTGGAGGCGATCTCCAACGGGGTGCCCGCCTTCAAGAAGCCGAAGAGCCACAACGCGGCGATCACCCTGATGCTGCTCGGCGGACTCTCCCTGGTCATGCTCTACGGCATCATCCTGCTCGCCCAGGCCACCCAGCTGAAGTTCGTCGAGAACCCGCTGCTGCAGATCATCCCGAACGCCGCCTCCGAGGGATACGTCCAGAAGACGGTCACCACCCAGCTCGCCGAAACCGTCTTCGGCAGCGGGTCGATCCTGCTCTACCTGGTCGGCGCGGTCACCGCACTGATCCTCTTCCTGGCCGCCAACACCGCCTTCAACGGCTTCCCGGTGCTCGGCTCGATCCTGGCCCAGGACCGCTACCTGCCCCGCCAGCTGCACACCCGCGGCGACCGGCTGGCGTTCAGCAACGGCATCCTGTTCCTCGCCGTCGCCGCGATGGTGCTGATCGTGGCCTTCGAAGCCGAAGTCACCAAACTGATCCAGCTCTACATCGTCGGCGTCTTCGTGTCGTTCACCCTCTCCCAAGCCGGCATGATCCGGCACTGGAACCGGCTGCTGCGCACCCAGCGCGACCCGGTCCAGCGCCGCCGAATGCTCCGCTCCCGGGCCATCAACACCTTCGGCATGGTGCTCACCGGCGCCGTCCTGATCGTCGTCCTGATCACCAAATTCCTGCTCGGCGCCTGGATCGCGATCGCCGCCATGGTGGTCATCTACATGCTGATGGTCGGCATCCACCGGCACTACACCCGGATCGCCGAAGAACTCCGGCCCACCGACGAACGGCCCGTCCTGCCCTCCCGCAACCACGCCATCGTGCTCGTCAGCAAGGTGCACCAGCCGACCCTGCGGGCCCTCGCCTACGCCCAGGCCACCCGGCCGGACACCCTCACCGCGGTCACCGTCAACGTCGACGACAACGACACCCGGGCCATCCAGGCCGAATGGGAACGCCGCCAGCTCCCGGTCCCGCTGACCGTCGTCGACTCGCCCTACCGGGAGATCACCCGGCCGATTCTCGACTTCGTGAAGAACACCCGCCGCGCCTCACCGCGCGACGTGGTCACCGTCTTCGTCCCGGAGTACGTGGTCGGCCGCTGGTGGGAGAACCTGCTGCACAACCAGAGCGCCCTGCGGATCAAGGGCCGCCTGCTCTTCGAGAACGGTGTGATGGTCACCAGCGTGCCCTGGCAGCTGCGATCCAGCCAGGACCGCGACCTCGACCGCCTGGACCGGGTGCTCAGCCGCGCCCCCGCCCGTGGCCCGCGCGGCCACGGCACCGACCCCGGAGACAGTGATCAGCCATGACCGACAGCTACGACGAACTGGTGGAAGGCGACCGGGTCGAGGTCACCGTCGGCGCACCCGCACACGGCGGCCACTGCGTCGCCCGGATCGGCGGGCCCGGCGGCCGGGTGGTCTTCGTCCGGCACGCGCTGCCCGGCGAACGGGTCACCGCGGAAATCACCGAACTGCATCGCGGCTGGCTGCGGGCCGACGCGGTGGAGATCCACGAGGCCTCGCCGGACCGGGTCACCCCGCCGTGCGCCTACGCCCACCCCGGCGGCTGCGGCGGCTGTGACCTCCAGCACGCCTCCGGCGACGCCCAGCTGCGCTGGAAGACCGCGGTGGTCCGGGAACAACTGACCCGCCTGGCCGGCCTGCCCGAAGAAGAACAGAACCGGATCTTCGTACGCGTGGAGCCCCTCCCCGGCGCACCCGGCCCGGAATCACTACTCGGGTGGCGCAGCCGGGTCCGCTACGCGATCGACGCCGCCGACCGGCCCGGACTGCTCCAGCACCGCTCCAACCAGGTGGTGCCGATCGACCGCTGCCTCATCGCCCACCCCGCCGTCCAGGACCTCGACGTGCTCGCCAACGACTGGCCCACCGTCGACGCGGTCCAGGCGGTCGCCACCACCGGCGGAGACGTGACGGTGCTGGCCCGGCCGTCCGGCTCCACCGCGCCACAGCCCGGCGACGAGTTGAGCGAGGCCGCCGAAACCGGGCTGATCCGGCTCTCCGGCCCGCCCGAGGTCACCGAGAAAGCCGGCGGCCGGGCCTGGCGGGTGCCGCCGCAAGGCTTCTGGCAGGTCCATCCGGCCGCTGCGGACACCCTGATCGAGACCGTGCTGGAGATGCTGGAACCGGCCCCCGGAGAGACCTCCTGGGACCTGTACGGCGGGGCCGGCCTGTTCGCCGCCGCCCTGGCCGGCCGCACCGGCGCCCGCACCGTGGTGGTCGAGTCGTCGCCGACCGGGGCGGCCGCCGCCCGAGCCAACCTGGCCGACCTGCCCGGCACCGAGATCGTCGAGGCCCGGGTCGACCTGGCCCTGGCCCGCCGCCGGATCACCGCACCGGTCGACCTGGTGGTCCTGGACCCGCCCCGGGCCGGGGCCGGCGCCCGGGTGGTCCGTGCGATCGCGGCCGCCCGGCCCCGGGCCGTCGCCTACGTGGCGTGCGATCCGGCCGCGCTGGCCCGCGACCTGAAGACGTTCCGCACCCAGGGCTGGCGAGTCGAGACCCTACGTGCCTTCGACTGCTTCCCGATGACCCAGCACGTCGAGTGCGTGGCGCTGCTGCTCCCCACCCCCTGACCACACCACCCCGCCCAGCCTTCGGCTACTGCAAAGGCGCCGAATCACCCGCCTGACGTTTGGCTAGCCGTACGCCAGCGAGGCTATTGGGGGCTCATTACGTGTCTGATGTACGGCTCGGCTGTTTTGTGCTGTCCCGGCTGTACATCAGAGAGGTTATGGCGGTCTCATTACCTCTCTGATGTACAGCTAGCCGGAGTTACCTGCCTGAGGTACGGCTAGCCGGACAGTTACCTGCCTGATGTTCAGCTAGCCGGGCAGTTACCTGCCTGATGTTCAGCTAGCCGGACAGTTACCTGCCTGAGGTACGGCTAGCCGAAGATCGAGGGGGTGGGTTGGGGGTTACGGGGTGGCTCTTTCGGCGGCGGCTACCGCGTTGCGGAAGAGCATTGCCACCGTGGTCGGGCCTACGCCGCCGACCCGTGGGGTGATCGCGCCGGCGACCTCGGCGCACGACTCCTCGACGTCGGGGAGCAGGCGGCGGCCCTCGTAGCGGACGCCGGCGCCGATCACCACCGAGCCGGGCTTGACGTGTTCGGGTTTGACGATGCCGGGGACGCCGACGGCGGCGATCAGGATGTCGGCGCGCTGGGCGTAGCGGGGCCAGTCCTTGACGCCGGTGTGCACCACGGTGACGGCGGCGTTGGCGGTGGGGCGTTTCTGGGCCAGCAGCATCGCCAGGGGGCGGCCGAGGGTGGCGCCCCGGCCGAGGATGACCACCTCGCGGCCGGAGACCTCGACGCCGTGGAAGGCGAGCAGCGCCTCGATGCCGGCCGGGGTGCAGGGCAGCGGGCCGGGCAGGCCGACGGCGAGGCGGCCCATGTTGAGCGGATGCATGCCGTCGACGTCCTTGTCGGGGTCGAGGGTCTGCAGGGCGGCGTCGTAGTCCAGGTGGCCGGGGATCGGGTACTGGATGAGGACGCCGTGCACGTTCTTGTCGTCGTTGTACCCGGAGATGACCTTGAGCAGGTCGGCCTGGGTGACGTCGCCGCTCAGGTGCTCGTGCGGGGATTCGAAGCCCAGCTCGGCGGCCTGCTTCTGTTTGATCCGGATGTAGCCGGCGCTGGCGTCGTCGTCGCCGACCAGGATGGTGGCCAGGCTGGGCTGGACGCCGCGGGCCTTCAGCGCGGTGACCCGGGCGCGGACGTCGTCGAGAACCGACTCGGCGACGGGGGCGCCGGGCAGCAGTCGTGCGGTGGACATAGGTCTCCCTCAGCCGGGGAGCCCAGGCGGTCGACTCCCTCGTGACGAGCAGCTCCCCGATGGTTCGACCATCCCCGTGCCGCCAGTCGCTGCGTGCGTTCCAGGATGCCGGACGGCCTGATCCCACGGCCAGCCGGGGGTGTGAATTGCCCGGGTAGGGGATGTTCCAATTGTGTGGAGGATTGGTGACGGTCCGTTCGCTCAACTCGCGTGCACGCGTCGCACGGATAGACTCCACCCTCATGAGCGACTCCCCCTCGACCCCGGCCGGCCTGCTGTCCAGCATCACCGCTCCCGGTGATCTGAAGCGACTGTCCGCGGAGCAGTTGACTCTGCTCGCGGCCGAGATCCGTGACTTCCTGGTCGCCAAGGTGTCGCGGACCGGTGGTCACCTCGGGCCGAACCTGGGTGTGGTCGAGATGACGCTGGCGATGCACCGGGTCTTCGACTCGCCCCGCGACAAGATCCTCTTCGACACCGGTCACCAGTCGTACGTGCACAAGGTTCTGACCGGCCGGCAGGACGGTTTCGACCTGCTCCGTCAGCGGGGTGGCCTGACCGGCTACCCGAGCCAGGCGGAGAGCGAGCACGATCTGATCGAGAATTCGCACGCCTCGACCGCCCTGTCCTACGCCGACGGCCTGGCCAAGGCGTTCGCGCTGCGCGGTGAGGACCGGCACGTGGTGGCGGTGGTCGGGGACGGCGCGCTGACCGGTGGCATGTGCTGGGAGGCGCTCAACAACATCGCGGCCACGAAGAACCGTCTGGTGATCGTGGTCAACGACAACGGCCGGTCGTATGCGCCGACCATCGGCGGCCTGGCCGACCACCTGTCCACGCTGCGCCTGAACCCGGGTTACGAGAAGGTGCTGGACCTGGTGAAGGACGCGCTGGGCCAGACCCCGGTGGTGGGCAAGCCGGTGTTCGAGGTGCTGCACGCGGTCAAGCGGGGCATCAAGGACGCGGTCAGCCCGCAGCCGATGTTCGAGGATCTCGGCCTGAAGTACATCGGGCCGGTGGACGGGCACGACCAGCAGGCGATGGAGTCGGCGCTGCGCCGGGCGAAGGGTTTCGACGCGCCGGTGATCGTGCACGCGGTGACCCGCAAGGGCTACGGCTACCGGCCGGCCGAGCAGGACGAGGCGGACTGCCTGCACGGGCCCGGCGCCTTCGACCCGCAGACCGGTGTGCTCACCGCGAAGCCGTCGCTGAAGTGGACGAAGGTGTTTTCCGAGGAGCTGGTGGCGATCGCCGACGAGCGGCCGGACGTGGTCGGTATCACCGCCGCGATGGCCGAGCCGACCGGGATCGCCGCGCTGGCGAAGAAGTATCCGGAGCGGACGTACGACGTGGGTATCGCCGAGCAGCACGCGGCGACCAGTGCGGCCGGCCTGGCGATGGGTGGGCTGCACCCGGTGGTGGCGGTCTACGCGACGTTCCTGAACCGGGCCTTCGACCAGGTTCTGCTGGATGTGGCGATGCACCGGCTGCCGGTGACGTTCGTGCTGGACCGGGCCGGGATCACCGGGCCGGACGGGCCGAGCCACTACGGCATGTGGGACATGAGTGTCTTCGGTGTGGTGCCGGGTCTGCGGATCGCCGCCCCGCGGGATGCCGCCACTCTGCGTGAGGAGCTGCGCGAGGCGGTCGCGGTGGAGGACGGGCCGACGATCGTGCGGTTCCCGACCGGCGCGGTCGCTGCGGACACTCCGGCGCTGCGCCGGGTGGGCCAGATCGATGTGCTGCGTGAGGATCAGCGTAAGGATGTGTTGCTGGTCGGGGTGGGTTCGTTCGCCGGGCTGGCGCTGGACGCGGCCGAGCGGATCGCCGAGCAGGGTTACGGCGTGACCGTGGTGGACCCGCGCTGGGTTCGCCCGGTGCCGATCGAGTTGACCGGTCTGGCCGCGCAGCACCGTCTGGTGGTGACTGTGGAGGACGGTGTGCGGGCCGGTGGTGTCGGTGACGCGGTGGCCGCGGCGCTGCGGGACGCGGGTGTGCCGACGCCGCTGCGGGACTTCGGGGTGCCGGCCGAGTTCGTTGCGCACGGGACCCGGGCGCAGATCCTGGCTCAGCTGGGTTTGACCGCGCAGGATGTGGCCCGTGAGGTGACCGCGACGGTGTCCGGTCTGGCGGCCGGTGAGGTGCACGTCTGAGCCGATGGGCAGTTTCGTTACGCAACCGTTACCTTTGAGGTATGGGAGCGGACGGGTCTGCATTCGTCATCGACCTCGGCCTGGAGCGGGGCGAACCGGAGACGTATGCCGAGCCGGGGCGGCGCACCACGCCGCTCTGGCTCGGCCCGGCTCTGCTCGCGGTGCTGCTGCTGTTCTCCGTCACGGCTTCGGCGCCACCACCCGGCCCGCCGCTCACCGCGCTGTTGCGTGTCCCGATCGGCCCGGGTGACCCGTTCACCACCAGCGGCGACCGGCTGCTGGTGCAGTCGGCCGGCGAGCTGACCTCGTACGACCTGGAGACCGGCGACCGGCAGTGGCGGATCGGCCAGGACATCCCGGTCTACCGGCTGCGCACCGGCGGCGGGGTGCTCCTGCTGCGCCCGTGGGCGCGGGGCCGTTCCGAGCCGGGCACCACCGCGCTCGCCCTCACCTCCGGCGAGCGGCGCTGGCACCACGGCCGCAACGTGGTCAGCTTCCCGGCCAGCGGGCTGATGGTGGCGGTCGAGGGGGTGCGCAGCGTCTCCGGCACCGGCCGCCGGGTGGAGCGGTCGGTGGAGGTGATCGACCCGCCGACCGGGTTCGCCCGCTGGCGGCTGTGGGTGCCGTCCACCGCGGTCCTGCTCGGCGTGCCCGGCCGGTCCGACGGCCCGCCCCGGATGCTGCTGGTCCGCGACGATCTCACCGCCCAGGTCTACGACGTGGACAGCGGCGCCGTGCTGGCCCAGCGACGGCTGCCGGCCGCCAACTACGACCCGGAGAATCCGGTGATCGCCGGTGGTCTGGTGCTGCTGCGGCATCCGGGCCCGTCCGGGGTGGAGATGTCCGCCTACCACCCGGAGACGTTGCGGCCGCTGTGGACGAAACCGGCCGGCAGCACCCGGGAGACCCGGGCCTGCGGGCGGCTGGCCTGCCTGATCGGGCTGGACGGGGTCCGGATGGTCGATCCGGCCACCGGCGACCTGCTCTGGCACCGGCCGGGCTGGCGCACCGTCGAGGAGACCGGTGGGCATCTGGTGGCGTACGCGGACGGGCCGGACTCGCCGGCCGGGGTGGTGCGCCCGGAGACCGGCGAGGTGCTCGTCGACCTGACCGGCTGGCGGCCGGTGCCAGGCACCACCGCGGACGGGGACCTGCTGGTGGTCCGGGAGATCGGCCCCGGCCCGCGTACCATGATCGCGGTCGCGGCCCCGGGTGTGGCCGGCCCGCGCCTGCTCGCCGAGCTGCCCACCGGGACGGGGGAGTGCCAGAGCGTCCCGGGGCGGCTGATCTGCCGGTCGATGTACGGCGAGCTGGTGGTCTGGGCGTACCGTTCCGGGACTGCCTGACGCCGGGAAACGGGAGGTCCGTGACGTGACGCTGATCGAGCTGGATCGCGACACCCCGCTCGATCCCGGCGCCGGCACGGCCCCGCCACCCCACCGCTACCGGGTTCTCGGGCTGCTGCTCGGGACCGTGCTGACCGTGCTGCTGGGCGGTGCCGCCCCGCACACCGGCACGGTCTGGGAGTACCTGGGGCTGGTCCCGTCGTCGGCCGGCGTCGACGCCCCGATCCAGCTGGCCGGCGGGCGGCTGTTCACCATCGCCCCGGCCGGGGACCGGCGGGTGCTGACCGCCTGGGAGCCCCGCCCGGAGCCGGCCCGGGTCTGGTCCACCGACCTGCCGCCGGACGGGACGACCTCGCCCGGCGGTGTCTTCAGCCCGCTGCGGGTGCGCCAGCACGGCGACGTCGTGCTGGTCACCACCGGCCCGGCGACCACCGCGCTGGACAGCCGGACCGGCCGGATCCGGTGGACCACGCCGTCCCGGGTCACCGTGGGTGAAGGCGGCATCGTCGGTGATGGCGGCACCGGCCTGGTCACCGAGCGGATCTTCCGGGACGGCACCCTCTACGACCAGGACTCCGGCGACCCCGGGATGCTCTACTTCTCGGCCGACGGGCAGCCGCACACCGAACCGCCGATCCGCACCGAGGTCCGCGGGATCGACCTGGACACCGGGCGGGTCCGCTGGACCGCGGCCCCGTCCGGCTCGGTGACCGTGGACCTGGTCCCGGGCGAGCAGCCGGCCGTGCTGATCACCGCCTCGGACCGGCTGACCCTGCACGACGCGCGGACCGGCGGGCTGCTGCGGGAGACCGCGCTGCCCCGGCACGGTGGCGCCGGGCCGTCCACCAGCGACGTGATCGGCGATGTGGCCCTGGTCGGCTACGACGAGGCGGAGCTGCGGGCCGGGTACGACACCCGCACCCTGGAACCGCTCTGGACCCGGCCGGCACGGGCCGAGATGGACCCGCCGTCCTGCACCGGGCTGCTCTGCGCCGGCAGCCGGGACGCCACGGCGGTGCTGGACTCCCGGACCGGCCGTACCGCGTGGGCGCTGACCTCGGCGGCCGACCTGGACCTGGCCGGCGGCCGGGTGCTGCGGACCGACCCGGCGACCGGCGGACCGGTGGGACTGCTGGACCCGGCCACCGGGGAGTCCCTCGCCGACCTGTCCGGCTGGGCCGACACGGTGGAGAGCTTCGCCGACCGGACGTTGCTGCTGCGGCGCGACAACGAGGGCGGCGGGCAGGCCTTCGGGGTGATCCGGCCGGGCCGTCCGGAGGTGCGGATCCTCGGGGTGGCCGATCTCGACGGTGAGGAGTGCGGCGGCGACGACCGGTACCTGGTCTGCCGGGACTTGCGCGGACTGCGGATCTGGGCATACCGCGTCTGAGACGGGCCGGCCCGACAATGAGGGTGTGCGAGACACCGTGATCGACCTCGGTGAGGTTCCGGCGGCCGGCGTGGGTGAGCCGGACCCGGCCCGTCCACGGCGCTCGCTGCCGTACCGCCGGCTCCTCGGTCCGCCGGCCCTGGCGCTGGCCGTCGCGCTCGGCGGCGCGGTCCCGCCGCCGCCACCCCCGCCCGAACCGCTCACCCTGCCGGTCACGGTGCGCGACTCGGTCCGGGTGGAGGACGGCCGGATCCACGTGATCGGGCCCGGCGAGGAGCTGGCCGGGCAGCCGCGGAGCCGCCGGATGATGCGGTATCCGGTCGGCTCGTACACCCTGCCCGGCCTGACCCCGGGACCACGGTGGACGCTGGTGCTCGACGGCGACGTCGGCTTCATCGGCAGCGGGCCCGGCGACCTGCTGCTCTACAGCTACCAGGGGGACTTCGAGGGCGGCACGGCGGTGGCCGCGGTCCGGCCGGGCTCGTCCGAGCCGGTGTGGAACCGGGAGGTCTTCCTCTACGGCCTGGCCCCGGACCGGGCGACGGCCCTGGCGTTCGAGGCCCTCACCGAGAGTTTCCAGGATTTCGTCGGGCTGGACACCCGGACCGGCGCGACCCGCTGGCGGGTGTCCCGGCCGGCCGGCGGGCAGATGATCGTGCGGGACGCGCAGGACCGGGCCGACTTCCCGGAGCGGATCTACACACTGCGCCCGGACGGGCTGATCGAGACCTGGGACACCGGCACCGGACGGTCCGCCGGCACCACCCGCACCACGGTCCCGGTGGACGGGCGCACCCAGTTCTGGTCGGCCGGCGGGCTGCTGCTGGTCGGCCACCCGGACATCGGCACGGTCGGCTACGACGGGCGGGACCTGACCGAACGCTGGCGGGCCGTGCCGGGCCTGGAGGAGAACACCTACCCGTACGCCTGCGGGATCGTGATCTGCCTGACCGGCCGTCCCGGCGGGCTGGCCGCCATCGACCCGGCCACCGGGCGTGACCTGTGGCGCAACGACTTCTGGGCGTTCACCCAGCCGATCGGTGACCGGCTGCTGGTCGGGGTGGACGACCTGATCGATCCGGAGCTGGCCGTCCTCGACCCGATGACCGGCCGGATCGTCGCCGACGTCGGTCCCTGGCGCAGCGGCGGGTCCGGGCCGGAGCCGGGCACCGCGTGGGTCTACCGGATCCGGTCGCCGGACTATCAGATGCGATACGGCGTCCTCGAACTGGCCACCGGGAAGGTGCGGGTGCTCGGGATCGCCGAACGTATCGCCGGTGACTGCCGGTTCGTGACCGGGGTGCTGGTCTGCCGCCGCCTCGATTCGTCGGTGGGGGTGTGGCGGCTCTGACGTAACCTGCACGGGGATCAGGTTTGTGGAGGCCGTGGTGCGTGTACTGGTGGTCGAGGACGAGCGGGACATGGCCGACGCGATCGTGCGTGGGCTGCGCCGCAAGGGCATGGCGGTCGATGTCGCCTACGACGGGCTGAAGGGCCACGAGATGGCCTACGTGACCCGGTACGACGTGGTCGTCCTGGACCGAGACCTGCCCGGCATGCACGGCGACGAGATCTGCGCCGCGCTGGTCGAGTCGGGCGCGCTCACCCGGGTGCTGATGCTCACCGCCAGCTCCACGGTCGAGGACAAGGTCGAGGGCCTGGAGCTGGGCGCCGACGACTACCTGCCGAAACCGTTCGACTTCAAGGAGCTGGTCGCCCGGGTGCAGGCGCTGGGCCGGCGGGCCACCCCGGCCGCCCCGCCGGTGCTCACCGCCGGTGACCTGGCCCTGGACCAGTCCCGCCGGGTGGTCAGCCGCGGCGGGGTCCCGCTGGAGCTGACCAACAAGGAGTTCGGCGTCCTGGAGGAGCTGCTCAAGGCCAAGGGTGGGGTGGTCTCCACCGAGGAGCTGCTGGACCGGGTGTGGGACGCGAACACCGACCCGTTCACCACCACGGTCCGGGTCACCATCAACACCCTGCGCAAGAAACTGGGTGATCCACCGCTGGTGGAGACGGTGGTGGGGGCCGGCTACCGGATTCCCGACCCGGTCGTGACCCCGTGACGGTCTATCCCGGAGCGAAACGCCGGATGCGGCCCACCCTGCGGCTGCGGCTCACCCTGCTGAACGGGATCCTGCTGGTCGGGGCGGGCGCGGTGCTGGTGCTGCTGGCCTGGCTGCTGGTCAGCGAGTCGCTGCACCCGGTCGACGAGCTGGCCCCCGGGTCGGTGGTGACGCTGACCGACGGCACCACCAAGGGGGCCCTGACCTGGCAGGCCGAGATGGTCGCCCAGGCCTCCCGGGAGCTGCTGATCAAGGGGTTCAGCGCGCTGATCGCGGTCGGGGTGATCGGGGTGGCGCTGGCCTACCTGATGGCCGGGCGGGCGCTGCGGCCGCTGCACTACGTCACCCAGACCGCGCAGCGGCTCGGTGAGGAGACCCTGGACCAGCGGATCCGGTACTCCGGCGGCGACGACGAGGTGGCCGAGCTGGCCCGCACCTTCGACGCCATGCTGGACCGGCTGACCGCCGCCTTCGAGTCGCAGAAACGGTTCGTCGCGAACGCCTCGCACGAGCTGCGCACCCCGCTCGCGGTGATGCGGACCGAGATCGACGTGACGCTCAGCGACGACGAGGCGGACGTGGCCGAGTACCGCCGGATGGCCAAGGTGGTCCGCAACGCCTCCGAGCGGGCCAACGGGCTGGTCGACGCGCTGCTGGTGCTGGCCCGGTCCGAGGCGCAGTCCGGCCGGCGGCTGGTCCGTAAGGTGCCCGCCGACCTGTCGATGAGCGTGCACAACGCGCTGTCGGCGGTGCGGGCCGAGGCGGAGCGGCTGAAACTCGACGTCAGCAAGGACCTGTCGGCGGCCCCGGTGGTCGGTGACCCGAGCCTGCTGGACCGGCTGGCCGGCAACCTGATCGAGAACGCGATCCGCTACAACCATCTGCTCGGCCGGCTGTGGCTGCGCACCGCGTCGGTGGACGGGCGGTCGCTGCTGATCGTCGGCAACACCGGCTACGAGGTGGAGCCGGCCGACGTGCCGGGCCTGTTCGAGCCGTTCCAGCGGGGCGGCTGGGAGCGGACCGGGTCGCGCGGTTCGGGGCTGGGCCTGTCCATCGTGCGGGCGGTCTGCGACGCGCACGGCGGCACCGTCTCGGCGGTGGCGATCGAGGGCGGCGGCCTGGAGGTCACCGTCTCCCTGCCGGCCGCGGACACCACCCCGGTGGTGGCGGCCACGGCCAGCGTCCCCCGGGTCCGGGCCTAGGTTCCGTGTGCTAGTCGCGGGTCTTGGTCTCGATCTGGGCGCGCAGCTGCGGGAACGACTCCTCGACGTCGCCGGCCTGCTGGAAGAAATACATGATCATGCCGACGCTGCCCTCGTCGGCCCACCCGCAGATCGCCACGTCCACGCCGGTGATCGCGCTGGAGCCGCACTGGGCCACGCCGCCGAGGGTGCCGGTGCCGACCGGGCCGATGCCGGTGACCTTGGCGCTCCGGCCGAACGTGGTGAACGACGCGTCCAGCTCGCGCTGCGGGTCGGCGATGGTCGCCTTGGTGGCCAGTGCCGCGATCATGTTGCGGTCCTCCGGCGAGCCGTAGATGGCGCCGAACGAGCTCTCCGCGCCCGGGTAGCCGGCCAGCTCCTTCTCCATGTCCTCGGTGATCGCGGCGAACTCGGCGCTGTCCAGTTTCGGTAGCCCGCCCAGCGTCGACGGCTCGGTGATGGTGATCCGGGCGGCGGTGTCCTCGGCGTTCTTGCCGATCAGGTAGAGGGCCGTGGTGCCGCCGACGCAGAGCACCAGAACGATCGCCAGCGAGACCAGCACGATCGGTACGGTCCGGGACCTGGGTGCCGGCGGGGGCGGGAAGCCGGGCGGCGGATAGCCGGGCTGGTGTGGGTAGCCCGGCGGCGGGGGCGGGGGATATCCGTGCTGCTGGGGGTATCCGGGCGGCGGCGGGTACCCGGGCGGGGCGCCGTACTGCTGGGTCGGCGGCAGGTGTCCCGGATCGCCGGGCGGCGGCGGATAGCCGGACGGCCCGGGCGGTGGGGGATATGTCATCGACGCTCCATAACTCGCGTGTCGCTGCCTGCACGAATTCGTGCACGATAACGCCGGAGGCCCCCGCACCACGAGTGCGGGGGCCTCGAAGGAGTGCCTGATCAGTCGCGGACGTTCGCCACGCCGTCGGCCAGGAACCGCTTCCCGGTGACCCGCTCGGCGGTGCCGCTGCGGTCCAGGTACGGCGTCACCCCACCCAGGTGGAACGGGTAGCCGGCGCCGAGGATCATGCACAGGTCGATGTCCTGCGCCTCCGCGACCACACCCTCGTCGAGCATGATGCGGATCTCCTCGGCCAGGCCGTCCAGGGCCTTCTGCCGGACCTGGTCGGCGGTGAGCGGGGCGTCACCGGTCTGCAGGATCCCGACCACCGCGGGGTTGATCTGCTTGTCCACCATCACCGGCAGCTTGGAGTCGACGATCCGCTTGAGGTTCGGCGAGTCCGTGTACCGGTCCGGGAAGGCGGCGTGCAGGGTCTCACCCACGTGGTACGCCACCGCCGGGCCGACCAGCTGCAGCAGCGCCATCGGCCGCATCGGCAGGCCCAGCGGGTCCATCGCCACGTCCACCACGTCCAGCGGGGTGCCGGCGTCGATGGCCTCGAAGATCTCACTGGTGACCCGGGTCAGCAGCCGGTTGACCACGAACGCCGGGGCGTCCTTGACCAGCACCGACGACTTGCGCAGGGTCTTGCCGACCTCGAACGCGGTGGCCAGCGTGGCGTCGTCGGTCCGCTCCCCGCGGATGATCTCCAGCAGCGGCAGGACCGCGACCGGGTTGAAGAAGTGGAAGCCGACCAGCCGCTCCGGGTGCTCCAGATCGGCGGCCATCTCGGTGATCGACAGCGAGCTGGTGTTGGTCGCCAGGATCGCCTCGGGCTTGACGATCTTCTCGAACTCGGCCCAGATCTGCTTCTTCAGCTCCAGGTTCTCGAACACCGCCTCGATCACGAAGTCGGCGTCGGCGAACACCGACTTGTCCACCGAGCCGCTGATCAGCAGGCGCAGCTTGGCGGCGGTGCCCTCGTCCATCCGCTTCTTGCCGACCAGCTTGTCGATCTCGGCGTGCACGTAGGCCACACCCTTGTCGACCCGCTCCTGGTCCAGGTCGGTGAGGACCACCGGCACCTGGAGGCGGCGCAGGAACAGCAGGGCCAGCTGGGACGCCATCAGGCCAGCGCCGACGATGCCGACCTTGGTGACCTTGCGGGCCAGCGAGCGGTCCGGCACCCCGACCGGGCGCTTGGCCCGGCGCTGGACCAGGTCGAACGCGTACAGGCTGGCGCGCGACTCGTCGCCCATGATCAGGTCGGCGAGAGCCTCGGTCTCGGCCGCGGTGCCCTCGGAGAAGGACGCGGTCTTGGCCAGGGCCAGCAGCTCCAGGGCCTTGTTCGCGGACGGGACGGCGCCGTGCAGCTTCTCGTCCAGCACCGCCTTCGCGAACTCCAGGACGCCGTCCCAGTCCTTGCGCTCGATCTCCGGGCGCTCGACCGTGACCTCGCCGTTGACCACGCGGGCCGCCCAGGCCAGCGAGTCCTCCAGGAAGTCGGCCGCCTCGAACAGCTCGTCCGCGACACCCCACTCCCTGGCCTGCTTCGGCCGCAGCTGCTTCTGGGTCAGCGGGTTCTGCAGGATCATCGTGGCCGCGTTGATGATGCCGATCAGGTTCGGCAGGATCTGCGAGCCGCCCCAGCCGGGGATCAGGCCGATCGCGACCTCGGGCAGGGCCAGCGCCGCCGCCCCGGTGGAGACGGTGCGGTAGTGGCAGTGCAGCGCCACCTCCAGGCCGCCGCCCATCGCCGCGCCGTTGACGAACGCGAACGTCGGGATCTCGCTGTTCCTGAGGCGGGCGAAGACCCGGTGGCCGAGTTCGCCCAGGGCGAGGGCCTGCTCGCGGGAGTTGATCAGCGGCATGCCGGTGATGTCGGCGCCGACACAGAAGATGTACGGCTTGCCGGTCAGCGCGATGAACGCGGGCCCGGCCGCGGTGGCCGCGGTGATCGCCTCGTCCAGCGAGGTCAGCCCGCCCGGCCCGAAGCTGTTCGGCTTCTTGTGGTCGAAGCCGTTGTCCAGGGTGATCAGGGCGGCCGGCTTGGCCAGCCCAGGAACCGGCACCAGGCGCAGGATGGCCTTGGTGACTACCTCGTTCGGGTTCTCGATCACTTGGCCGCGCCTTCCCAATACGGGTTCTCCCAGATCACGGTGCCGCCCATGCCGATACCGATGCACATGGCGTTGACGCCGTAGCGGACGTCGGGGCGCTCGGCGAACTGCCGGGCGAGCTGGGTCATCAGGCGGATCGCCGAGGACGCCAGCGGGTGGCCGATGGCGATCGCGCCGCCCCACGGGTTGACCCGCGGATCGTCGTCGGCGATGCCGTAGTGGTCCAGGAAGGCGAGCACCTGCACGGCGAAGGCCTCGTTCAGCTCGAACAGGCCGATGTCGTCGATGGTGAGACCGGCCTTCTTCAGCGCCTTCTCGGTCGACGGGATCGGGCCGTAGCCCATGATCTCCGGCTCGACGCCGACGAACGCGTAGGAGACCATCCGCATCGCGACCGGCAGGCCCAGCTCACGGGCGGTCGCCTCGTCGGCGATGATGGCCGCGGTCGCGCCGTCGTTGAGCCCGGCCGCGTTGCCGGCGGTGACCCGGCCGTGCGGGCGGAACGGGGTCTTCAGGGTGGCCAGTTTCTCCAGCGAGGTCTGGCGGGGCGCCTCGTCCACGGTGGCCAGGCCCCAGCCCAGCTCCTTACTGCGGATCGCGACCGGCACCAGGTCCGGCTGGATCTTGCCGTCGGCGTACGCCTTGGCGGTCTTGATCTGCGAATTCAGGCCGTAGGCGTCGGCGCGCTCCTTGGTGATGTGCGGCAGACGGTCGTGCAGGTTCTCCGCCGTCGAGCCCATCACCAGGGCGGACGGGTCGACCAGCTTCTCGGCCAGGATCCGCGGGTTCGGGTCGACGCCCTCGCCCATCGGGTGCCGGCCCATGTGCTCGACGCCGCCGGCGATGGCGATGTCGTACGCGCCCATCGCGATCCCGCCGGCGACGTTGGTCACCGCGGTCATGGCGCCCGCGCACATCCGGTCGACGGAGTAGCCGGGGGTGGTCTTGGGCAGGCCGGAGAGCAGCGCGGCGGTCCGGCCGACGGTCAGGCCCTGGTCGCCGATCTGGGTGGTGGCCGCGATCGCGACCTCCTCCACCTTCTCCGGGGGGAGGTCGGGGTTCCGCTTGAGCAGCTCTCGGATGCAGCGGATCACCAGGTCGTCGGCGCGGGTCTCGGCATACATGCCGCCCGCCTTGCCGAACGGGGTGCGGACGCCGTCGACGAAGACGACCTCGCGTACTTCACGGGGCACAGCAAGCCTCCTTGCGGGCGTGAACCCAGAATGTGTCGGCAATGCTACTCGCCAGTAACTAGTGGCTGCCACACCCTCCGGAAACAGTGTGGTGACTTGCGGCGCGCTCCGCGCCCGAACTCACCACGCCGGGTGTGCCCGGGGTGAGCGTGCCGCG